>CAUABB010000061.1 GCA_958427155.1 uncultured Oscillospiraceae bacterium
AACCACATACCCAAAATAATTTCGTATGTATAGAAATCCAAAAATGTTTCTGTATTCCATCTGTTACTTTAACCTTTAACTGCTCCTGCAGTCAATCCACCAACAATTTTATTACTTAAGCAGCAATAAACAATAATAGTTGGAATAATTGCAATAACAATAGCAGCAAACATCGGACCATAGTTTGTCATATTCGGCCCAACAAAGTTAGTCAAACCAACAGGAAGAGTCATTACATTAACAGAACTCGTGAAGATTTTCGCAACAAGAAGCTCATTCCAAGTACCATTAAAGGTAAACAAACCGATTGTAAAAATACCACCCGTTGAAATCGGAATGATAATTCTCCAGAAAGCTCCCCACAACGAACATCCGTCGATAACAGCAGCTTCCTCCATTTCCTTCGGAAGGTTTGCGAAGAATCCACGCATAATATAAATACTTTGTCCAAATGTAAAAACAATATAAGGAATGATAAGGCTGATATAAGAATCAGTAATTCCAATTGTAGAGAACACTACATAAAGAGGAATCAACGTTGCATGAATTGGAACCATCATACCGGAAAGGAAAAGGGTCATCGTAGCACCGGAAAGTTTCCATTTCATTCTAGAGATTGCATATGCTGCCATACAGTTAATAAGGATAGAGACAACAAGAGTAGTTCCAACTACAATTACAGAGTTGATAAAATACTGACCAATATGACCTGCATTCCAAGCTTTCTCATAGTTTGACCACTGCGGATCCGTTGTAATCGTAAACGAATCAAGCATGATTAAGTTGTTATCTTTAAACGAAACGTTAATCAGCCAAAGCAGCGGATAAAGATAGCACACCGACATAAAGATCAAAATAATGTAAAGAATTAATTTTGATACCTTAAATTTCTGTCTGTTTTTTTCATAACTTGCCATTCTATACCCCTCCTTACATTTCGTAATTCTCAACCTTGATCAACTTGTTCAACACGAAGGTAAAGAGCAAGCACAAAATAACAAGAATAACAGCTAAAGAACTACCATATCCATACTCCCACAGTTTAAACGCTCGCGTATATAGATGTGATGCCAAAACTTCGGTAGCATGGGCAGGACCGCCATTTGTCATTGTATAGATCAAGTCAAAGAATTTTAAGGAGCCAATACAGCTCAAAACTGTACTGATTTTAACCATTGGGGTAATCAACGGCAAGGTAATATAGCGAATACATTTAATACGTCCCGCACCGTCAATAAAGGCAGCTTCGTAAAGCGTTTCCGGAATACCCTGAATCGCAGCCATATAAAGCATCATGGTAGAGCCCATGTACTGCCACATCGCAACGAAACCGATACACCAAAGCGGAAGCGGAAGCCAACCACTAATGTCATACAGCCACTGAGGCTGGAAAGAACCCAAACCGATTGCAGCGAGAATCTGATTAATTGCACCGATCTTCGGATGGAAGATAAAACTCCACAAAAGACCAACTGCTGCACTAGAAAGTACAACCGGCAGATAAAAGATATTTTTAAATAAGTTATGGAACCTAATATTACTTGTCAGAATAATTGCGGTCGTAAGACCAAGTAACTGCTGAGAAACCAGCGAGAAAATAACAAAGAAAATAGAGATTTTAAATGCCGTCCAGAATGTAACATCCTGGGTAAACATGAAAACGAAGTTATCAAAGCCAATAAACGTCGGAGCCGTTATAGCATCCCACCGGAAAAGGCTTAAAGCAATACCATAAATCATCGGTCCTAAAAGGATGCAAACAAACAAAACCAATGCTGGACCGACAAAAAGTAAAATCATTTTTTTGTCGCGCAGTAACCTCTCCATACGAACCTCCACTCCACACAACACCAAATTTTAGACAGCCGTCTTGAACGTCTGCAGAAAAGAAGGTCACTTAGAGAAAGGGATTAGGACAGGAGTCCTAATCCCCCTCGTTGTGACACACTAGTTCAAAAGCGTTTCAGCTAAAAACACATTTACTTATTCAGCAGATTCGTCTCCGCCCTCAGCATTTTTAACTTTCATGCTCTCATTGTAAGCCTGCAGATCTGTGAAAGCCTGCTCAACAGTCTTAGCACCAGTGAAGAAGGAAGTCAGGCAGCTGTTCCACTCTGTACCAAAGGTGTTACCAAGAGCCTCATCGATGTACGGATATACACCAGTAGAACCACCGGAAATATCCAGAACAGCGGAAACCTCAGTTGCACATTTGGATTTATCATACTCAACGTTTGTGGTCGGGAATTTACCAGCCTCTTCAACAGTTCTTCTCTGGAAGTCCTCACCGCTCAGATATTTGATCCAAAGCAGAGCTCTGTCAATATCCTGGCAGTTCTTAGAGATTGTAACGTTATCGGTTTTACCCATCCACTTGGAGGAGTCGCCCACACCGCCGTCAACAGACGGGAACTGGAAGACGGAAACCTTACCAACAACTTCGGAACCGTCACCGTTGTAAGTACCAATTGCCCAAGAACCCTGGCACTGCATAGCAGCTCCACCGGTCTTAAAGGTTGCATAGTTCATATCAATGGAGTCGCCCATGTAAGTATCCTGAACATAGCCATTCTCAACAAGGCCCATGGTCAGTTCACCAGCCTTCAAGAAAGCATCCTGCATGAAGGTGGAATCTGCTTCAAGATTTCTGATCGGATCAAAGATCTCTTCGCCGCCAATTCTCTGAACGAGCTGGCCAGTAAAGAGAGAGATTGCCCAACCGGAGTTTGCTTCACCAGGGAGAACCAGCGGGGTGATGCCAGCATCTTTCAAAGTCTGGCAAGCATCGAGGAAGTCATCCCAAGTTTTGATCTGGCTCGCATCTACATTCGCCTGCTCAAAGAGCTCAGTGTTGTAGAATACAGCAGAAATTGCGAACTGAATCGGAATAGCATACTGTTTTCCGTCGAAAGTAACCTGGTCGCCCATACCATCGAGGAAAGTCTCAGCCCATTCCGGATCTGCTTCCAGGAACTCGTTCATATCCCGGATGTACCCAGCTTCACCCATCTCCTGGGTCTTAGCGCCCGGCTGCTGCATCAGAGTATCAGGCATATCGTTCGCAACACCAAGAGCAGTCATTTTGGTACCATAGTCACTAGAGTTGATGTACATCCACTCAATGGTAACATTGTTTTTTGCACCAATTGTCTCGTTAAAATCCTGCTGTCCTTTGCCGTACAACTGAGTCATCAAGTCCTGAGAAGATTCTGGGTTATCCCAGTAAGCATGCACAAGAGTGATGGCCTCTTGACCGTCGCCGCTTCCATCGCCGCTTCCACTATCGTTGTTGCAGGCTGTAAACACAGACAGCATCAACGCTGCAGAAGCAACAAGAGCAAGCAATTTTTTTGTTTTCACGAAAAATTACCTCCTTGTTTTAAATGTGTTTGAGGATTTATCACAAGATTAATTATATATGGCGCTTCAAGTTATGTAAATTAGATAAAATCAACCTAATGGTTTAAATTTATAACATTTTGGACATAAAATAATTACTAAATAGTCTAAATTTCTTTTAAAAAATTCACTTTCCCTGTCAAAATTGACAAGAAACAGCTTATAGATAAGCTGTTTCTCGCCTTTTTAACAGAATCTTCCCCTTCCTTCTGAGAAAAAGTATGGTTAATTTTTTAAACATTCAAAGAAAAAAACAAATTTTCTTTCATAAAACAGGCTTAAAAACCTTCATCAATTTATCTTTTTGTGCAAAATAAACGAAGCGCCTTCCCTTTTGAATTAAAACAAAATAACGTTGAAAAGTATAATACTAATACCGTTCTCAGCTTTAAGGCAAAAACAACACCACTACCGGCAAATCCAAAGATTTCGCTGTCACAATCTGACAAAAACCATACCATTTTCATAGAAATATGGTATAATATTTTAAGGATAAAAATGGCATTCAGCATTTTAACAGGAGTTTGTTTTTATGCCTTTGGTATTTCATCAACTTGACCCGATTTTTGATCAGAACTCAAAAGTTTTAATTTTAGGAAGTTTTCCTTCCCCAAAATCCAGAGAATCTGGTTTTTATTATGGACATCCTCAAAACAGATTCTGGCCTCTCCTTTCTTTTTTGCTGAAAGAACAATGTCCCCGGAATAATGAGGAGAAAAAAAGGTTCCTGCTCCGAAACAGGATTGCGCTTTGGGATGTTCTTGCTTCCTGTAAAATAAAAGGGGCAGAAGATGGCAGCATTTCTTCTCCTGTTCCCAATGACCTCTCATCACTGCTTCAAGAATGTCCAATCACTACAATTTTCACAGCTGGCAAAAAAGCGACTGCTCTGTACCATAGATTTTGTCTTCCTGTCACGGGCATTGATTCTATCTATCTTCCTTCAACCAGCCCTGCCAACCGGGCGCGTTTTCCCATGGAACGTCTAGCTGAAGAATGGGAGGTTGTACTTAAAAAATTAAAACAGGTATAACTTTTTTCACTTAAACTGCCATTCTATTTAATAAGGAGGTTTTTAACATGCAAAAAAACCCATTATTATCTCTGGTAACCCGGCAAACTGGAATTACCCTTTATAACATTCAAGTAGTTCTGTCCACCTGCAGGCTGGATGAAGAATTTGCCGAACAGCCGATCTGGCGATTGTTATATAAAGCTCTCCGGCAGCTCGACTGTGGACTAATTGAGTCAGACGAGCTGCGACGCACACCAGCTTTTCACCAAACAGGGTTAGATAGTCTCTCCTCTCCTTACAGCGGAAAACCTCTTTCAAAAGAACAGCTGGTCGACTACTATCTGGATCTCAAGGCAAGACTCTTCCTTTATTTGGACGAATTAGATGACACAGCGCTTCTCAAACCATATAAACGTGGCACAGAAACCCGGCTGGATACAATTTTTACTCATCTGCGACGTTTTACCTATGAAATTGGTCGGATCAACGCTTTTACCGAACTTCGAAGCGGAAAACGTCCCCTTTTTTTCGATACAGATCGAAATTATCCTACGGATCATCAATATTTCGAAGACAGATAACAGCGCCTCAAAATTTGGGGCGCTGCCTCTTTATCCCATAAAAACACCGATTTCCCTCTTCCACCCTATAAAAAGGAAACATCAGTCTGCGGCCGATAAAAAGATTTTCGCGCGGCAAAAACAGCACATCATTGTCAAAAAAGCCGTTGTACCATATATCTGCCCTTAAAACGGCTTTAAACTGGTCAGTTCCCGGTAACGCCGAGGCGATACCTGATAATGCGCCTTAAAAACCCGGGAAAAATAAGACGGATCCGAAAAGCCGCAACGCACTGCAACTTCGGAGATCGGTGCACCCGTATACACAAGCTGACGAAGCGCTTCAACCATCCGCAGCTCCGTTAAATGCTCAAGCGGCGTTTCTTTGCAGTACTGTTGAAAAAGTCTCTCCAAATGACGCGGCGATACTGAAAGGCATCCCGCCAGCTCTTCCACAGTAATTTCTTCTGAAAAATGGGCTTCCAGATAGTTAAAAGCATTAGCGATTAATTCTAAGTTTTGAGAGGCGGTTGATTCAATTCGGGCGTATTGTGCTGAAAGAAAAGCAATTACCGCTTGAAATAACAATTTGATAACCGTTTCATAGCCCTCTCCTTTTTGCTCTGTCTGCCCAATTATCATCTCCGCCGCCCGTTCTACAAATAAAAGATCATCGGTACCTAATCGCAACATTCCCACAGAACCATTTCGCTCTCGCAACTTCGGTGCTGTCAAAAAAAGCGGAGTGAAGCCGGGCAAAAGTCTTAAATCTTCCTTGTCAAACAGAAGATGCTGCTCATTATAACTGAAATTAATGATCATAAGATCCGAAACCCTATCAAAAGCATGGCGGGAAAAACGGTCAATTACAAAAACATCTCCAGCCTTTATTTGATACGCCTGCTCCCCTACTACATGAAGTGCCGTTCCCTTAAGAACTGTGACAATTTCTGAAAAAGAATGAGTATGCATAGGATAAGATTGTACCAAATGAACTTTTTCGACCTTAAGCTGATAATAGGTTAAATCATCCAAAAAATCATTCTCAAAATGATTTACCATGTCGTTTTTCTCCTAATATTCGTCTGAAAAATGAATGCAGAAAAGCTCTTTCCTTTTTATAATAGTATCATCAGTCAAACATCTTTGCAACAGGAGGATTAGAAGATATGACACGTTATAAACAGGACTGGGAAAAAGCTAAAAAAAGGATGGAAGCTTTTTGGGCAGGCGAAATGACTGACCGGTGCTGTGTTGCGGCGATCGGGAGAAAAGAAGGCGGTCGTTATCGTGAATTTCCAAAACCAGAAAAAGAAGAAGATCGGAAAATTTACTGGACAGACCCCGAGCTGATTATTGAACGCAGTCGTGATCAGTTCGAGAATACTTACTATGCTGGGGAATCCTTTCCACAAATCTTCTTAAATCTTGGCGCTTCCGGCCTCGCTGGTTACTTTAAAGGAATTAAAGTTGGCTATGAAGATTCCATTTGGTTTTTTGGGAGTGATGAAGTCAAAGAAGACGATCCAGATAGTGTCATATTTGACCGGCAGAGCTTTCTTTACCAAAAGACACTGGAACTTTCAAAAGCCTTTGTTGAAGACAGCAAAGGAGAATATTTTGTCTCCATGCCTGACATTTCCGGAAATTTAGACACTCTGGCCCATCTGCGCGGAAGTGATAACCTGCTGATGGATTTTGCCTTAAATCCAGATTGGGTCCACGCGGCTATGCCTAAGTGCCTGGAAGCTTGGAAAACTACAATCGACGACTGCTACGCTATTACCAAAGACAACAACGACGGCGGAAGCACTGTCGGCTGGCTTGGTATCTGGGGCCCCGGAAAATTCAGCCAGATGCAGTGTGACCTTTCGGTTATGATTTCCCACGCCATGTTTGAAGAATTTGCTCTTCCGGAACTGAAGGCGCAGGCTGCCTTTCTCGACCGGGCACTTTATCACTTTGACGGGATAGAGCAATGCGCTCATTTGGATTCTCTTCTGGAAATGGAAGATCTGGATATCATTCAATGGACCTGCGTAGACGGTCAGCCGGAACCAACGGAATTTATCCCCACATTAAAGAAAATTCAGAAAGCCGGAAAACGCCTGCTGATCCGTCATAATAAATTTCCGGTCCTAGAAAAACTTTTAACAGAGCTTTCCTCAAAAGGCCTTTTCCTTTACTGCGAATTTGATACCGAAGAAGAAGCCAAACAGATGATTAAACTAGCGGAGCAGCTGTCTCATGAATAAAGTTTTACACTCTTCATAAAACCTTTTCAGCCCGGAATTAAATTTTTAATTCCGGGCTTGTCTATCAAAAAAATTCATGATACACTCATATGGAAGAAGACCACCGTCTTCTGAGTGGCGAAAAAGTAAAACCGGGATATAAAAACGCTTCTATTTTTAAAAGCCTCTCAACATATACCAATAGTTATTTATTTTAAAATATTCCTATTTGTTTATTTTAAACGTTAATTTGTTCATTTTACGATCTATACTATTAAATATTATAAAGGAGCAATGTATCATGTATCAGCCAAAATTATCCGATCTTCCCTCTATTCTAACTTTTAACGATGGAAACAAAGTTAAAACAATAGAACAGTGGGAATCCAAACGGCGTGGAGAAATCTATAACTTGTTTGCAGATTATGTATATGGCCGAATTCCAGAAATCGAAACAGAAGTTTCCCATACCAAAGAAAGATGTGATACCGGTGAAATAATAGAATACCATATTGTGATCACTACCAGAACAAAAT
>CAUABB010000062.1 GCA_958427155.1 uncultured Oscillospiraceae bacterium
ATTGACCGGTATTTCCGTATTGTTGTGGACGAAGAAGCCGCCGACTGGACATTTGTCTGCCCATCGGATTATAAAAATATCACCGATAAAACACGGCGAATCGCGGAGTTTTACAAGGACGGTTTTCGGGAAATCTCGTCAGCGCTTCAAGCCATGGGGCTTTATGTTGGAATCAACATTCCCAAACGATACCGCAGGCATTTTGACATGATGGCAGAATAGACAAAGAAAAAAAGCGGAGAGCACATCGGCTCCCCGCTCTTTTTTTGTGTGACTTTTTGCAACAGTTTAATCAGAACACCCATGCAAGGCGATGAGGAATCGCGTACAAGCCCGGTGCGGCATTCAGAGGGTAATTTTACCAGAGAAACACAAAACCCGCCTTTGCGGCTCTTGGCTGTGGCCTACGCCTCATATCATGCGCGAACCTCTTTTGATGAAAAGGAAAAGCCTTTGCTGATCCGCTCCAACCGTTCGGCGGTCAACTCGGTTGAACTCGCTCCGCTCGTTTTCCATGCGGAAAAGCTGCTGCGGTATGCGTAACGGTCTATCGTTTCATCGCGGTACGCTTTCAGAATGCGCAGCCGCTCACCGGTGCGCAGTAGGTGAAAGGCTTTCTGCTCTCTTTGCCGGATGGCCTGTAATGTAACGCCGCATTCATCGGCAATTTGCGAAAGTGTTTTCCCGGAATAGTACCGCTCCCGCACCAGCGTTTCACACGCTTCCGGCAGCAGAGACAAGGCACGGTCAAGACTTATACTCAGCCCTTGATTATACACCCGGTGTTCTGCCTGCTCAAAATCCCGCTCCGCGGTTTCATCCGGCAGCATATCGGAAAGATAAAGGTCATCCGCGCCCGGTACTTCTTCGTCAATGCTTTTGGAATAGTTGAGCGGGACACGTGTCCGCATTCCTGCCAGCGACCGAAACTCATTTTTTAAATGGTGGGAAAGGAATGTCGTAAACCTGTAGCCGCTTTGCGGGTCGAATGCTTCAACCGCCTTTAACATGGCAAAAAAGCCGGCTTGTGAAAGGTCGTCACAGGTTATCCCGGACGCTTCGCAGGCTTGTAAAAAACGGTTATAAAACCGGTTTGCAACACGATACAGCAGCCGCTCGATCTGCTGATACAGTTCCGGCACCCTTTCCCGCTCTCCCGCTTTGATTTTGACCGCCAGTTCCTCATTTGTCATTTTTCCCGCTCCCCTGTATAATAGAATCAGAGCGGGAATGCTCGCCAATCTCTTCGCGGTCTGGAAACAGGCCGCTTTTTCTTTTATGTCTAGGCTTAATATGGAAGCAACTATAGAAGCGACTTTGGAAGTAACTATAGAAGTATCTATAGAAGTATCTTTGGAAGTATCTATAGAAATATCTTTGGTAGTATGTTGAGTAGTATCTTGGGTAGTATCTTGGGTAGTTTGTTGGGTAGTTTGTTGGGTAACATGTTGCGCAGTATCTTGCGCAGTGTATTGCACAGTGTGTTGCACAGTATGTTGCACAACATATGACGCATAAGCAGCCGACTTTTCTTTTATGTTTCGTTTCGTTTTGTTTATTTAATGGTAAAGCAGCTTGTAAAGTATCTTGTAAAGCAACTTGTAAAGTTTTTAACGTATAAGCGACCGCATACGGTCGTATACGATCGTATACAGTCGGTACCATTCGGGGGCGTTCGGTACCCCCCACCCTCTTTCAAAGTCAAAAGCATTGATGAAGGCGATGGCGTGGGTAACCTTTTCCAACTCTGACCAGATATACAACATAAGGGGAAAATGTCACCTAAAATCGATTGTATGTTATTGCTCCCGTAGTAAATCGAATGTATTTTCAAAAATATAAGTATTGGAAACAATTCCTTTATCAAGTCCATTTACGGCAATGCGTTCCAGATCCGCTATTGTATGTGCGCCCGGTATAACCGTAATTTGCACCACTTGTTTCCCAGAACGGGAAAGGGAATAATACAATGCCTTTACTGCTTCTTTGGGATCATCTGACAACGCAATAAAACAATTATAGCGGGTTACCCCATTTTCTATATAATCTGAAATCATACAAACCATATTCATACCTCTTTTTTGCTTTTTGTGGACGAAACAGCCATCCCCTTACTTGCCCATTTGACTTCCTTTTACCGTCAGAGAGACAGAAATGAACAAGTAAGGGCGCAAATGCCCTATTTATGGGGGTTCAGCTTACTTGTTCATGTGAACAAGTAAGGGAGCGCTTACTTGTTCATTTACCTCCTTACTTGTTCACCCCCACAAGTAAGCAAAAACCCAGTAAAATAGGCACTTTATAACCTTACTTGTTCACTTTTATATCTCTGACGGGGAAACAAGTTCCCTATCTTCAAAGTCATCACTGAAAAGCGGGACGGTCTCTAACTCAACGTGCCATATTTTTTCTTTACCAAATCCCGTTGTAAAAAGCCTGATATTGTGATTCTCCTTTAATTCTTCTTTTGCCCGCCTGATCGTTTGGAACCGATATCCCTCTTTTTTGGCCTGTTCTTCAAGTTCTTTTATTGACATTTTTCCTCCGGCTTCGGTGAGTGTTTGCAAAATATATTCTTTGCAGTTCTCTTTTTTTGTAGGCGTGCCGCTTTGGAGATATTCGCTCACATACTCCCGGTCACGCTTCCACGTGGTTCCCTCGTGTTGTATTTGCCCGCGATCGTTAATCGAAAAAAGGATTGTCTCCTGAAGCCTGGTATAGTTGTTTTTTTCATTAGACAGATAGCGGATCCCCTGATTTTCCGTATATCCCGACATCATAACCACCCGGCTAATGTCCCAAAGGTCGGCGCTATCCGCTATCCGTTCCCGTCCTGATGCACCCTTTCTTTTGTTTGTGTGGCAAATTACAAGAAAAGTTGTCCCACATTCTTCACCCAAAGAAATCAAAGGAGCCATACAGTCGCGCATAGCGTTTCGGCTTCCCATATTAATATCCGGCGGTACAAACCCTTGAACAGGATCAAAAATACACAGAACAGGTTTAAAATACCGGATAAAACGCTCCATTTCAGCTGAACCAAATTTCAACCCGCGAAGTATTCCTTCTTTGTCTGCTAAAAAATCCGGCGTGATAATATTTTCCAAATTTGCCCCCGCTTCTCTGAGTTTGCGCCTTAACTTTTTTCTTACACTATCCTCTGTAGTAAGAAAAGCAACCTTTGCCGGACCCCTTTGATACCCCGGCGGGTCAAGTACAGAACTCGTGCCGTTGCTCAACGCAGTTATAACGTTGCACCAAACCGTCGTTTTACCAACCCCGCCATCAGCGGCCAGCAATGTTATTTGTCCCTCTGGGATCCAACCCGGTATTAACCACTTTGCTTCTTCCTCGGTAAAATCATTCAAAGTTTTAAAGCATGATAAAAATGGGTCTGGTTCTTTTGGTGCTTCCTGCCTCTCATATTCCGCCGTGTCAGCATCCAGTTGAAGCAATCCCCTACGCACTTCGTCTGCGCTTGTCCGGATCAAAATATCACTGATATCCTCTTTGTCCCCCATTTCCCAAATACTGGACAAATCAATCAGCTTGACGCTTTCAGAGTGCCCGGCTAAGGCGTTGCAGGTCTCAATGGCAAAGGCTTTTCCAATCTCATCGTTGTCGCCCATCACAACAACCTTTTTCCCACTCAATGCCTCTGTATACTGCGGCTTCCATTTTCCCCGGCCTGCTCCATCCGGGGCAGAAACAGCGGCAAACCCGATTCCTATAAGATTGTCGGCATCTTTTTCACCCTCTGTTATCCATATTTCATGATGAGTTTTCAAAAGGTTCAAATTGTACAGGACAGGATCACCGCCGCGTTTGTCCACCCACTGCCCATCTTCCATGTGCTTCCATTCAAAAGACTTTTTCCCGCTCGTTGCATCAGTATATTTAATTTTTTTCATGAGCGGGTTTCCATCAAAGTCCCGGTAAATATATTCCGCTTGTTTCATGCTCTCTTTTTTGGCCTGATTGTTTCGTTTTGTTGAAAGTTTCCGGCTATCTTTGCTCTGTAAGCTAGGCTTTAACTCACCGGCCGAAACTCCGAGCGAGTTCGCTATGGCTTCCTGACTGCAGCCGGCAAAGCAGTTTAAAAGAACATGTCCGTTTTCCGTCTCAGAGATGGAAAGGCTCGGATTTTTATCATCATGAGCGGGACAGCATGCCTTATACTGCCCTTTTCCGACCTGTTTGAACCCATGAAGAAGTGGACGAATTTCATCAATCGTCAATTAGCCCATCCCCCTCTTACCTTTCAGACACCCGCCGGATCGTCCCGCTCGGTTCCATAACCGGCACAGGGTTTGCAAGATAGCTTAAAAGGCCGTCAAGGTTTATAAGGGCTTTCTTGCCTGCCATTACCACCGGGATTTTGCCAGTCTTTACAAGACCCCTTATGTAGTATTCTGTGACGGCAGTCCCCGGGTCAGCTGCTTTGAGTTCCGCAACGCACTCTTTGATCAGGCGCATGCGCGGGAGTTGAATAGCAGACATATTACTCACCCGCCTTTCTTTCGTTTAACCTCTTAGCCATTTCTACCATTTTTTCACGAGTTTTGTCGTTAAATTTACGGGGTGCCGTTACCTTGACATATTTCTTAGGTACAACAAAAGACTTGCTTCCGTCCCCAGTATTCACGATGTTTTTGAACTCTTGCGGGTATTCTGCGCACAACTTTTCAAGTTTTCTGATTAAAGCCTTATTGTACGTGAATACATCTGCCGTCGGTTCCGCTTCGTTGTATGTGATGATGGTTTCTTTCTCAACTTTCGTCAGCATAATCATTCCTCCGCTTTCAGTTCTGCGATAATAGCACGGATTTCTGCTTTTTTCTCCGGCGAAAGTTCACGGCGAAGATGTACGCTGAATCTGCTGTCGCTAATCTCCAGTTTATCGGCGATCTGCCAAAGGTAAAGGCCTGCTGCTTTTACTTCGTTGCGAATGTCTTGATTACAAATTTTCATCGTTTTTGCTCCTTTTTTGTTTGGTTTTCATGTTCGATTGTGGTACAATAGGAGCGGGACTGCTCCGTATTGTGCGGACGGTTTCGCGATAGGGCGCGTATCGGGCTTTGGTCGGCTGTAATACGCGCCCTTTTTCTTTTGTTTGGGCTTTCATCAAATTACCTCTTTTCTATTGACGTTCTTATTATTATTTGTTATGCTCTTATTGTAGCATAACAAATTACAAATTTCAATCGTTTTTGTTATATTCAAACATCAACATAACAAAACGTTTGATTTCGAGGGTGATTCTTATGAATAATACAAAAAAAATAATTGGTTCCCGTATCAACTCCGCTTTGGCTCTGCGCGACATGAAACAGAAAGAGTTGGCTAAAATTTTAGGGGTAACTGATAACACCGTGTCATACTATGTAAGCGGGGCAAGAACCCCAAACGCAGAGCAGATCATTGCTATTGCAAATGCGTTGGATGTTTCGGCTGATTATATACTCGGTATTACTGAGATAGTGTCCGAAAAAACGACAATCAGGGAAATAAACGAATACACTGGGTTATCAGAACACGCAATAGAATCTCTAGCATGTATGCAAGAAATAGGGCATTATCAACATGTTTTAGATACCATTAGCTTGCTTATTGAAAACGCAACCGCTCCACCATATGAAGGGTATTATGCGAATTTAAATGGAAGCTTTAACAGTGAAGAATACGAAAGTGATTTAATTTATTGGAAAATGCGACATTATGTTCCCGTTATTTTAAAAATATGTGATTATTTATCAGTGATTCCAAATAAAAACGGTATTTTAAAAATCTTCAGCAACGGGGAAGTAAAAGTAGTACCAAAAGACGATAATAGATTTTATGTTGGAAGTATTGCAAATTTGGATTTAAGTAATATTACCGAAAATTCTTTACTAGAAGAAATTAAGCGATGTTTAATAGAGTTTAAAAAGAAGGTGCTACAAAATGCCAACGATCACAAAGAGGAATAACACCTACCGCATAACGGTTTCATGTGGATATGACGCACAGGGGAAACAGGTGCGCCGCTCTATGACATGGTGTCCCGCTCCGGGTATGACAAATAAACAGATTGAGCGGGAGCTCCAGAAACAAGCCGTACTATTCGAAGAAAAAGCGCGTTCCGGGCTTGTGGGGAACGGTTCCATCAAGTTCGAGGACTTCGCGGAGCAGTGGTTCAAGGAGTATGCAGAAACGAACCTTAAGGAGCGAACCCGCGACCGCTGGCGGCAGCTTACAGAACGCACCTACAAAGCAATTGGACATATACGCCTTGACCGGCTGAATACCAGACAGATACAGGAGTTTATAAACAACCTGGGCGAAAGCGGTATCAGCAAAACCGGACAGCGGGCAACAATAAAAATCGACCTTTCCGACCACCTAAAAAAGAAAGGGCTTACACAAAAAGCGTTTGCCCAAAAAGCCAACGTGAGTGAATCCACTGTTTCGGCAGCTTGTAAAATGAAGCCGTTGTCTGTTCCGGCAGCGGAAAAAATCGCCGCCCAGTTGCCGGGGAAGTTCTCAAATTCGTTTAGCCTCACCGAATACGGCAGCGCGACCCTATCCCCGAAAACGATTCGACATTATCTTACCTTTATTTCCTCGGTGCTCCATTATGCCGTGCTCATGGGGATGATACCGGAAAACCCATGCCGCAGGGTGATCCTGCCAAAGCTCAACACAAAGGAAATCAAATGCTACACGTTAAGCGAAACACAGCAGCTTTTAAACCTTTTGGAAACCGCCCCGTTAAAATACCGCACCTTTTTTGTGCTTGCGATTTATTGCGGTTTGCGGCGTGCCGAACTGCTTGGACTGGAATGGAACGACATCGACTTTGAAAACAGCGTCATAAGCGTGCGGCGTTCTTCTCTGAACACAACCGGAAAGGGGATCTATACCGACACACTGAAAACAGAATCTTCGTCCCGCTCATTGAAATTACCTGTTGAGGTGTTGCAACTGCTGCGGGAATATCGGGATGAACAAACCAAAGAGCGCATAAAGCTGGGCGACCGGTGGAAGGGCTGCGACCGTCTGTTTACAAAGTGGGACGGCGAACCCATGCACCCCAACACGCCGTATGAATGGTTAAAACGGTTCTGTGCCGCTCATGGCTTGCGCTTTCTCGGTTTGCATGCTTTCCGGCACCTCAACGCCTCGTTGATGATAAACAGCGGTATTGATATAAAAACCGTGTCGGCTTCCCTTGGGCACTCTCAGACAAGTACAACATTGAACATTTACGCCCATACTCTGGAAGAATCGCAGGCCAGAGCCAGCGAAGCAATCGCAAACAAAATCCGTTTCGGCAGGGAAAAACAGGCATAAAAAAGGCGGACACCAGCTACAGGGTGCCCGCTTTTTTTGTTCCGCTTTTTTCCGCTTTTTTCCGCTTTTTTCGCTTTTTGAAAAAACCACTGGGTTTTTTGGGTTTTCTTGGGTTTTGTATTACCGCCTTTTTGCACCAATAAACACCAAATAAACACCAAATCATAAAAACGGCAAAAAATAAAACCTTGCAAATGCCCTATCCATGGGCTTCCACAAGGTTTTTACTTGTCATAACTCAACACTATAGATTTTTTGAAATTTGCTTTAAAAAAACGTCGTATGACAGCAAGAAAAACTTGATGCACAGAACTCACTTGTTTTTTGATTCTTCAGTTGTGTCAGAGACTGCTCCTTCCAGCAGATCTGTCACTACC
>CAUABB010000063.1 GCA_958427155.1 uncultured Oscillospiraceae bacterium
GGAGTCTGATAAGGCAAAATCTTGGATTGCAAACGGTGCTCAGCCGACCGATACGGTCAAGAAGATTCTGAAAGACAATGGCGCGCTCTAATCTGAGGAGAAACATATGAAAGATTTACTTGTTGCGATCGCTACCGGTTTGGTTGATGACAAGGACGCAGTTGAAGTCGTTGTTGACGAGCCGAACGAGGAAGGCGTGGTGGTTTACCACCTGCATGTTGCTCCGGACGACATGGGAAGGGTCATCGGAAAGCAGGGACGTATTGCGAAAGCGCTTCGGATTGTCATGCGTGCCGGTGCTAACCGCATTAACCAGAAAATCATGGTCGAGATTGATTAAGGCCACATCAGCCCCCTCTAAAAAGTGGGGGCTGATGTTTTGCTTTTTTTATGGTAAAATAATGTAGTGCTATTTTAGATATCAGGCTTATCAAATTAGAAACGGAGGAATCCGATGAGAAAGCAATATCTTGAAATTGGACAGATTGTCACGACTCACGGAATTGTGGGTGAGGTGCGAGTAAAACCTTGGTGTGACAGCCCTGAGCTACTCTGCCAATTTGATCGTCTTTTTTTTGACCGAGGCAGAAAAGAAGTGAGAATTGAGAGAGCTCGTGTTCATAAAAATATCGTAGTCATGAAGCTTGAAGGAATCAATACAATGGATGATGCAATTGGACTTCGCAATAAAATTTTGTTTGCGAATCGGGACGACTTTGAGTTGGAGGAAGGAACCTATTTTATTCAGGATCTTTTGGGACTTGAAGTTTATGATATTGACTCTGGCGTATGTTATGGGAAAATTTCGGATGTGACCCAAACCGGCGCTAATGATGTTTATCATATTGCCAATGAGGCTGGGAAGACAGTTCTGATTCCCGCAATTCCAGATGTGATACTGGAGACTGATTTGGACGGCGGAAAGATGGTAATTCGCCCCTTAAAAGGATTGTTTGACGATGAAAATTGACATTATGACATTGTTCCCAGAGATGTGCGAAACGGTGTTGGGAGAGAGTATCATAGGCCGTGCTCGGAAAAAAGGACTTTGTGAGGTGCAATGTCACAATATCCGTGATTATACGCTGGATAAGCATAACAGAGTAGATGATACCCCATATGGCGGCGGAATGGGAATGGTGATGCAGGCTGATCCGATTTACCGTTGCTATCAGGCAATTACAGAAGAATGTGCTGCTAAGCCGCTTACGATTTATTTGTCTCCTCAGGGAAAGGTATTCAGCCAGAAGATGGCGGTAGAGCTTGCGAAGCTGGATCATCTGGTGCTTCTTTGTGGACATTACGAGGGGATAGACGAACGAGTCCTGGAGGAGATAGTTGATCTTGAAATTTCTATCGGCGATTATGTGTTGACGGGGGGAGAGTTACCCGCTCTTGTTTTAACCGACGCTATAATCCGTCTTTGTGACGGGGTTCTTTCCGATCAGGCTTGCTTCGAGGAGGAGAGCCATTTTAATGGGCTTTTGGAATATCCTCAGTATACACGTCCGGAAAGTTGGAACGGAAAGGAAGTTCCTGCAGTTTTACTGAGTGGACATCATGCTAATATTGCCAGGTGGCGTGCAGAGCAAAGTCTGGAACGTACCCGTCAAAAGCGTCCGGATCTTTATGAAGAATATCTTAGGGAAAAGTAGGGAAGACTTTTAGTGCGAAGGAAGATATCACTAATGATGTGGAAATATTTGTGGTAAATTTACACAAAGGTTGTTTTTTTGAATTGACGTTTTATGAGCTAAAAGCAGAAAAATTTTAAAATTTTCGGTTTTTTGGCCAAGACAAGTTGACGGAAATCATTCCTTTGCCTATAATAACTAGTGTTTTGAGTCAACAGCAGGATTAAACATTTGGAGGTCTATATATGTACGTAAAAGAGGTACAGGTTCAAAATCAGGTTGGATTACATGCCCGGCCGGCAACTTTCTTTATCCAGAAGGCAAATGAGTACAAATCTTCTGTCTGGGTAGAAAAAGAGGAACGTAGGGTTAATGCAAAAAGCCTGTTAGGTGTTCTTTCTCTTGGAATTGTTGGAGGGACAGGTATTAAAATTATCGCTGACGGTTCCGATGAAAAAGACGCTGTGGAAGGCCTTGTGAAACTGGTTGAGTCCGGTTTTGCGGAATAATTGGATTCGATATTATATTTTATTTTCCCCGTCGGATTCCGGCGGGGAATTTTTTGTCTCAGAAATGTCGTATGACTTTTACAAATTCATGAAGAAATTTTAGAAAGAATCTGTTACAATAAAATTAAAGTGGGAAATCTAATTTCAATTTTCTACTGTTTGAAGACGTGTATGAAGGAGGAGTTTTGTGGTTGACAACCCCAGGCTTCCGTATTTGAAACAAAAAGTTCGTAATCTGACTTTAGATCCGGGTGTCTATTTGATGAAGGATAAAAGCGGAGAAATTATTTATGTTGGTAAAGCAAAGTCTTTGAAAAAACGGGTGAGCAGTTATTTTCGTGAAAATGCAAACCACGATAACAAAGTTAGGAAAATGGTTTCACATGTTTATGACTTTGACTATATTGTTACCGACAGTGAGTTTGAAGCGCTGGTTTTGGAATGCAGTCTGATCAAACAACATACGCCAAAATATAATATTCTTCTCAAGGATGATAAAGGATATCACTATGTGTTGATTTCAGAAGGAGAGTATCCTAAAATTACCGCTCAAAAGCAAAAAACGGAAAAAGGAGAATATTTGGGTCCGTATACCAGTTCTTTTGCCGTAAAACAATCAGTTGATGAAGCAAATCATGTTTTTATGTTGCCAACCTGTACCCGTAAATTCCCGCAGGAATTTCGCAGATCTCGTCCATGTTTGAATTATTACATTAAACAATGCATGGGAGTTTGTCGGGGAAAAATTTCAGCAAAAGAGTACCAGGATACAGTGAATCAGGCTATTGACTATATTCGTGGAGGAAGCGTGAATTCGGTTAAAAAACTAACTGAACAGATGGAGACAGCGGCGGAGTCGTTAAATTTTGAACAGGCGGCTCGTCTTCGTGACCGAATTCAGGCAATTCAGAAAATAGCAGAGTCCCAGAAAATTATCCGGTCTGAAGAAGTGGAACAGGATGTTATTGCATTTGCAGGCGGAAACGGGTTGGCCTGCTGCGTTGTAGTAAAATTTCGTGGCGGAAGGCTAGTAGACAAAGATACCCACTTGTTTTCTGATGCCGGGGAGATATCGGTCGTTCGTCAAGAGTTTCTCTCCCGTTATTATTTGAGTCGAAACGATATTCCAAAGGTAATAGCCGTAGATGAACTGCCGGAAGATGCTGATTTGATCCAAAATCTTTTAGAAAAGACTGCTGGAAAAAAAGTTCGGCTTTTTGTCCCGCAGAGAGGACAGCAGAAACAGCTTCTTGAAATGGCTTACCATAATGCGGCAGAACAGCTTTCTCAGAAGACCAGCTATTCAGCAAAAGAAGTTGCTGCTCTTGATGAATTAGGAAAACTTTTGGGATTGCCGGAACCCCCAACTTATATTGAAGCTTATGATATTTCTAATCTAGGTGATAGCGGGGTAGTTGCAGGCATGGTAGTGTTTGAAAACGCGCAGCCTTTGAAAAGCGCTTATAAACGCTTTTCTATGAAAGAGGTTGTTGGACAGAACGACTATGCATGTATGCAGGAGGTTCTTCGCCGGCGTTTTCATCGCTATTTTGAACAAAAGGAATCAGCAACTGGATTTGGTCGAATGCCAGACTTAATTCTTCTTGACGGAGGAAAGGGGCATGTTTCTGCGGTTCAAGAAGTTTTGGACGAATTAAGCATATCCGTTCCGCTTTTTGGTATGGTGAAAGATGACAGACATCGCACTCGGGCGATCGCTAAAAATGGTGGAGAAATTTCTATTTCAACCTTTAAGTCAGCTTTCAGATTGGTCTCTTCTATCCAGGACGAGGTTCATCGCTTTGCAATTTCTTATCAGAGAAATATTCGGAAAAAAAGCGCTTTTTCTATGCGTCTGACCGAATTTGAAGGAATCGGCCCCAAAAAGGCGGAGAAACTGTTAAAGGCCTTTAAGACCAAAACGGCTCTCCAACGGGCAACAGCTGAAGAACTTGCTGAGATAATAAAAATGTCAAAAGAAAAAGCGGAAAAATTAAAAGAATTTCTTCAGACAATTTAAAGTGAGGGGTTTTATGGTTACCTGTGAGCAGGTTCAGAATAATACTGAAATTAACGCTTATATCAAAAAAGCGGATGATTCTCTACGGGCAATTGGATATACAGAGCACAGCTTTGCGCATGTAGGTTATACCGCAGCGCAGGCAGAAAAAATTCTGCGAACTCTTGGATATTCAGAACGGGAGGCACAGCTTGCGTGGATTGCGGGATATATGCACGATATTGGAAATGTGGTTAATCGGTATAACCATGCTCTCAGCGGCGCGGTGATGTGCTTTCGGCTCCTTGATAAAATGGGGATGCCGCCCGAAGAGGTTGCGACTGTAACGAGTGCAATTGGAAATCATGATGAGGGAACGGCTTTTCCTGTTAGTCCGGTTGCAGCTGCCTTGATTCTGGCAGATAAATGTGATGTTCGTAGGACAAGAGTGCGCAATACTGATATCCCAAGTTTTGATATTCACGATCGGGTGAATTATGCTGTTGAAAAATCGGTGTTATCTTTGCCAGATCTTAAAACCATACGATTGGATCTTACGATTGATATATCGATCTCTCCAGTTTTGAATTATTTTGAAATTTTTATGGATCGTATGCTTCTCTGTACCAAGGCTGCGGATGCTCTTTCTACAAAATTTGAACTTATTATTAATGGACAAAAAATATTATAAAACTTTAAAAAAACACTTGACAAAATATACGAATATGGTATAATTTAAGCAACGAGAAAACGATTTTAAAATTAAAAATTAATATAGGAGGAAATAAAGATGAAAAAATTTGTATGTTCGATCTGTGGTTATGTTCATGAAGGAGATACCCCGCCGGAATTTTGCCCGATCTGTAAAGCTCCAGCTTCTAAATTTGTTGAGCAAAAAGAGGGTCTTTCTTGGGCAGATGAGCATCGTGTAGGCGTTGCAAAGGATGTAGATGCTGATATTGTTGCAGGTTTGAGAATGAATTTTGAAGGCGAATGCTCTGAGGTTGGTATGTATCTGGCTATGGCGCGTGTTGCGTACCGTGAGGGTTATCCGGAAATCGGCGCTTATTGGGAGAAAGCCGCTTATGAAGAGGCGGAGCACGCTGCTAAATTTGCTGAGCTGCTCGGTGAAGTTGTTACCGATTCTACCAAGAAAAACCTTGAGCTTCGTGTTGCTGCTGAAAACGGCGCTTGCGCTGGGAAGAAAGAGCTTGCGGCGAAAGCTAAAGAGCTTGGTTTGGATGCGATTCATGACACCGTTCATGAGATGGCGAAGGACGAAGCTCGTCACGGCAAGGCTTTCGCTGGCCTGCTGAAGAGATATTTCGGCGAATAAGAAATAGCTTAAATACTGGATTTTTCGGAACACCTGTCATTTTGGCGGGTGTTCTTTTTTTGTATCGGCTTCTGGAAAAGTGGATAAAAAAGTGGATATTCCATGCCTTTGAATATCAAAAAATATGGCAAAAGTGGAATCGTCAAAAGTGGATATTTTTTGGTTGTTCTATAGCCCCATTTCCTTTACGCGGCGGTAAAAGGTATTGGGCTTCAAGTTCAATCGCTTCATAGCTTCGGTGGCAGTAATTTGCCCTGAACGCCATAAACTGCATTCCCGCTTAAAGGTTTCTTCGTCAACCGAAATCGGCTGTCTGCCTTTGTATTTTCCTTCCGCTTTTGCAATCGCAATTCCTTCGCGCTGTCTTTGCAGAATACAGTCCCGCTCCAACTGCGCCATTGCCCCGAAAACGGTCAACATGAATTGCCCCTGCGGCGTGGCGGTGTCGATTGATTCTTTCAGACTGACAAAGGCAACGCTCTTTTGTGTGAGTTCTTCTACCAAAGAAAGCAAGTCTTTTGTGTTTCGCGCAAAGCGGGAAATGCTTTCCACAACAACGGTATCCCCTTCGCGTATATAATCCATCATCTTTTTCAGTTCAGGCCGCTGGGTAGATTTACCGCTGACCTTTTCAATATACAGCTTGTCAAGGTCTTGCATTTGGATTTCCTGACGTGCAGTATTCTGGTCTTCGGTCGATACCCGAATATATCCGATTCTTGCCATATTTTCACCCCCTTTTCTTTGATTCTATTATACCATAATGCCTTTAAATATGTCAATAGAATTAAGATTTATTTTGACACATTTCAAATATAAAAATATAATTCATATGAAACAGAAGCAACGCTTTTTCTGCTGTTTCAATAGGGCATACCCTAATGAAATAACAACTAACCAACAACTTTTAACAACTCGAAGCAACTTTCAAAGTCTTTGCTTCACCTTTAGGCAACTATCGACAACTTTATAAGAAAAAATAACAACAATTAAACAGATAGAAGCAATCGCCGCATACTTGGAAAATGTCGGTGGTTTTCCGTATATAGAATTTGTTCTTATCATAAGAAAAGGATTTTACTGATTCGGGATAAACCCAGTAACCATGCGGGTTTGCGGGTGGTTTTTGCGTCTAAATTTTTCGGTTTTCAAGGGTATTTTTCTGCACAATCTTTGCGCTATAATATAGACACAGCAAAGGGAAAGGCGCCTTCCCGAAGCGGTTAAAATAAAGGGTAGCGACCGACCGCCGAAAGGAGCAATCCCCATGAAAAACAAAGGATTTACGATTGACCATTTGAAAAAAGAAATCATTGTGACAAAGGCATTTTTAGCGCGGGCAAGTCAACTTGATACACAAGAATTTGATACAGTTCAAAATCTGATGATGATATTATCCGGTTATAAGTTCGTCAAAAGGGATAGTATTAAAAAGAATCCCAATAAGAAAACTTATCGCAATTTGACCTACAAGAACATGGAAGAATATATTAAACTGATGGACGGCAGTTCTGCATTACAGGAATTTGAAAAAGTCAAAAAGGCTTCTTCTATCGTTCCTTCCCCTTATGCTTATGTCAAAAAATGGTTTCTAAAAAACTATCCCGATTATTTAGAGATTGTCGAGGAAGCGGGAGAGGAAGCCATAGAACAAGCGGCGGCTAAACAGGAACCGTTGTTTGAATCCATTTTTACAATAGATGAAGGAACAGAACAGAACACAGAAGGGGGTGCCGCATAATGAAAAACGGATATAAAATTGACTTTGCGAGCGGGACTATTTCGGTGACAACAGCCTTTATGAAGGAAGCGGAAACCTATGACAGCAACGCCTATAAAACCCTTATGACCTTGCGCACCGAATTGCCCGATATGCGGATTATAGCACCGAAACCCAACCGCAAAGGCAAGAAGCGGGATAACCTGACCTATGCGAATATGATTACCTTTATCAACTGCCAGAACAACGCAGAAATCCTGCTGAAAGAATTTGTTAAGGTTAGAGACTTAGCGAGCGGGCAGGGCGGCAACGCCTACCAGAATGTAAAGCGTTGGTTCCTGCAAACCTTCCCCAACTACAAGGATATTCCTTCCTTTGACGGAGCGGGTAATCTGATAAGCGATTTTGGAAGGAAGGAGCAAACAAAGGTATTCCCTATGGAACAAACAGCACCAGCGGAAAAGATGAAAAAACGAAAAACCGCAT
>CAUABB010000064.1 GCA_958427155.1 uncultured Oscillospiraceae bacterium
GCGGAAAGTACCCTTTCTGCTGCTGGCTTGAGCAGTAAAAAGATTGGCAGTGGCGATGAAATTGTCAAACAAGTTCCGGCTAGAGGAACCAGCGTTTCCAAAGGCAGTACGATTATTTTGTATACGGATGGAGAAGAAGAACAGACAACAACGGTTCCCAATGTTGTAGGGCTGACAATGTCACAGGCAAATGCGGCACTTACAAACGCAGGACTTAATATCAAGTTTGATGGAGGAACTACTCAGCAAACAGGGACTGTAGTTGCTACACAAAGTCAGACAGAGGGAACAGTAGTTCCAAAGGGAACCGTTATTTCAGTCACTTGTATTAAAAATGACGAGACCGGTTGATATATCTTTTGAATGGCAGGCCTGAGCCCTTTGCGGACTTTGGCCTGCGTTTCAGCGCCATTACCTCATACTAAAACGAAAAAACAACACCCCTTTGTATACAAAGAAAGGAATGGTCATATAAAATGAAGCTTTCTCAATTACTTCGTGGAATATCTGGCCGCACGTTCTCAACAGATCCTGAGATTACCGACATTTGTTCGGATTCCAGAAAGATAACTCCTGGCTGTGTTTTCGTCTGTATCAAAGGGGAAAAGTTTGACGGACATAGCCATGCAGAAGCCGCTGTTCAGTCAGGTGCTTTTGCGGTGGTATGCGAACATTCGGTTGGGCTCCCCTGTGAGGTCGTTGTAGAAAATACACGTGTTGCCTACGCCCAAATGTGCGCAGCTTTTTATGGCCATCCTGAGAAAAAGATGTGTTTTATTGGTGTTACTGGAACAAATGGTAAAACTACGACAACGAATCTGATCAAAAGTATTTTAACCCGTGAAGGACATCGAGTGGGATTAATCGGGACCATTCAAAACGAAATCGGGGAAGAGGTCGTTCATGCTCACCGTACCACACCGGATGCCTATGAGCTTTATCATCTCTTCTCAAAAATGGTTGAGGCTGGTTGTGATAGTGTCGTAATGGAGGTTTCCTCTCACGCTCTGCACCAGCATCGTTTGGGTGTAATTCCCTTTGAGATTGGTGTTTTTACTAATTTGACGCAGGATCATCTGGATTATCACAAAACAATGGAAGAGTACTATGAAGCAAAAAAAATGTTGTTTCAGATGACTAAAAAGGCGCTTATTAATGCAGACGATCCATATGGACAGCGGTTAGCGAAAGAGGTCCCATGTCCGACGATCCTTTTTTCAATGAAGCTTCCAGAGGCGGAATATTTGGCAAAATCCTCCTCTTTTTCGGCCAGTAGTGTTCACTATAAATTACGCTATGGTTTGGAAGAATACACCGTTGATTTCGGAATGCCGGGAAGTTTTTCTGTTTTAAATTCCATGGCTGCGGCCGCCGTTTGTATTGAGCTTGGAGTTGCCCCTGAGCGGGTGGTTAAACATTTGGCAGAAATTAACGGTGTAAAAGGACGAAGTGAAGTGATTCCTACCGGGCGTGATTTTACCGTTGTCTGCGATTATGCTCATAGTCCGGATGGGCTTGACAATATCCTTCCCGCTCTGAAAAAGAATACGAGAGGAAGGCTTGTCACCCTGTTTGGCTGCGGAGGTGATCGGGACCGTACGAAGCGCCCTTTGATGGGGGCTTCCGCCGCGCGTTTTTCCGATTTTGTGATTGTTACATCCGATAATCCGCGGACAGAGGATCCTGTTAAAATTATCGACGATATTCTTCCGGGAATGAAACCTTATCATACGCCTTATGTGGTGATTCCAGACCGACGAGAAGCTATTCAGTATGCAATTTCCCATGCCCAGAAGGATGATTTAATCGTGCTGGCAGGCAAAGGTCACGAAGATTATCAGGTTATCGGAGAAAAAGAAATTCACTTCGATGAGCGTGAAATAGTAGCGGAAGTTTTGGCTGCGTTGTAAGGAGGGTTCTGAGTGGAACAGCTTTCACTGAAGGAAATTGCTCAGGCACTCGACAGTAGTTGTCAAGCGGACACTGTCGTTTCTGATATTTGTATCGATACCCGTGAAGTTAAGGAAGGATCGCTTTTCGTTGCCATTAAAGGAGAGCGCTTTGACGGTCATGACTTTATTTCAAAAGCATTTGAATCAGGAGCTTCTGCTGCTGTTTCTCATAAACCGGTTCTAGCTGAGAAACCTGTGCTTCTGGTGGAAGACACGAGAAAGGCTTTTTTAAAGCTTGGAGGTTGGTATCGCCGAAGATTTCCAGTTAAAGTGGTGTCTGTTACAGGAAGTGTTGGGAAAACCTCTACGAAGGAAATGATAGATACCGTACTGTCTTCTTCCTTTAAAACATTAAAAACAGAGGGGAATCTCAATAATGAAATTGGTCTCCCTAAGACTTTGTTTCGGCTTGATCAGAGTTATGAGGCGGCGGTAATTGAAATGGGAATGTCCGGTTTTGGTGAAATATCACGGCTTTCTTGTGCGGCACAAGGAGATATTGGGGTTATTACCAATATTGGTGTTTCTCATATTGAAAAGTTGGGCAGCCGGGAAAATATCCTTAAAGCAAAGCTCGAAATCTTGGATGGTTTAAAAAATGGGGCGCCGTTAGTTCTTAATGCAGACGATGAGTTGCTTGAAACGGTTACCCTCTATGATCGGCCGGTGATCCGTTATGGAATCTGTTCTGAAACGGCAGATGTCCGTGCACGAAATCTTAAGACAGAAGGACTTGCTACCGAATTTGATCTTTTTTATCATGGAAAATGCTATCCAGCGCGAATTCCGGTGCTTGGAAGACATCATGTTTTCAACGCTCTGGCTGCGTTTGCTGTAGGAACCTGGTTTGGTGTTTCACCTGAAAGAATAGTAGAGGCGTTTCTTAGCTACCAGCCGAGCGGGATGCGACAAAAAATTATCAATTTTCATGGTATAACCGTCGTTGAAGATTGTTATAATGCAAGCCCTGATTCCATGAAAGCGTCACTTTCTATCCTTCCTCTCTTAGTGAAGGGAGAAGGGAAAAAGGTAGCTGTTTTGGGCGATATGCTGGAGCTTGGAGCCTATTCGGAGGAGGCACATCGCAGCGTGGGGCGATGTGCTGCTGAAAATCATTTAGATACCGTTCTCTGCCTTGGGGAAAATTCGGCTTTTACAGCCCAGGAAGCTCGAAATGGCGGAGTTCCCTGTGTCATCTTTTTGAAGGAAAAGGAAGAAGCAGCTGCCTGGTTACGTGAAAATCTTCGGGCAGGGGATGCGGTACTCTTTAAGGCAAGCCGTGGAATGAAGTTTGAAGATATTATTTCCGCTTTTTATGGGAAAGAATAAAGGAAAGAAGTGTTGAACGATAAAAGCGGTTTTTTGTGTTGATAAGGATGAAATAAAAGTACAGGAGCGTAGGACAGCATGATTGGATTTACCAGTGTAATTACAGCAGTAATCGCCTTTGCGGTGGCGGCGGCGCTTGGGTTCTTTCTAATTCCCTTTCTTCGGAAGGTCAAGTATGGGCAGACCATTAATGATGTAGGTCCAACTTGGCATGCAAAAAAACAGGGCACTCCTACAATGGGAGGAATTTTAATTGTTGCGGGTGTGATTTTAGCTTCTTTGATTGGAGTTCTGTTGCTCTGGGTTCAGAATCCAGATTCTGCCGACCATAGTTCGGTTCAGGCTGGTCGCTTTTTTGCAGGGCTGTTCATGGCGCTTGCTTTTGGGTTTGTTGGCTTTGTAGATGACTATATTAAGGTTGTAAAAAAAAGGAATCTCGGGTTAAAAGCTCGACAGAAACTGGTAATGCAATTTTTGATTGCTATTGCATATATGATTACAATGTATCTCTGTGGCGATCGTTCCACAGTAGTGATCTTTCCTCTTCTTGGTCAGCTTGATTTTGGAATATTTTATTATCCGCTGATTGTGGTGGGAATTGTCGGTTTTGTTAATGCGGTCAATTTAACGGATGGAATCGATGGGCTTGCCGGCTCTGTCACTTTTGTAGGAGCAATTATCTTTATGATTATTGCGTCGCTGCTTCGTTTTGATAGCATTACAGTGCTTTCAACTTCTTTAGCAGGAGCGTGTTTGGGATTTTTAACGTGGAATTTTTACCCGGCAAAGGTTTTTATGGGGGATTTAGGCTCTATGTTTCTGGGTGGAATGATAGTTGCTCTTGGAATGGGAATTGGCCTTCCAGTTCTTTTAATCCCTATTGGTATCGTATATATTTGTGAGGAACTTTCCGTTGTAATTCAGGTAACCAGTTTTAAACTCACAGGAAAACGTGTTTTTAAAATGAGCCCAATTCATCATCATTTTGAAATGTGTGGCTGGAGTGAAGTTAAAATTGTTCTGGTGTTTTCGCTGGTAGCGCTTCTTTTCGGAGGCCTTGCGGTCTTCCTTGTGCTCCAGATCTGATTTAATATTGTTTGTGGAGGGACCTGTCTGTGGCAAGAAAAACCAAAAATAAAACGGCTCGTGCTCGTATGCCGCATATGGACGCGACCTTCCTGATCATTGTACTAATCCTTTTAACCTTTGGCTTAATTATGTTGCTTTCAGCCAGTTATGCATACGCCCTTTACCAGTACGGAAATAGCTTCCATTTTATCCAACGGCAGGCTGTTTTTGCGGTTGCAGGGATCATAGGAATGCTGTTTATTTCCTGTATTGATTACCATATCCTTAAAAAATTTGTCTTTTGGGCGTTTGCAGCAGGTATTGGTTTATTAATTCTGGTGTTCGCCTTTCCTCCCCTGAAAGGGGCACGGCGATGGATTAATTTAGGCTTTTTTACATTTCAGCCATCAGAGATTATGAAGTTCTGCCTGATTCTTCTGTTTGCGTATTTAATTGCAACCAACTACGAAAAAATGGGAACTTTTCGTTACGGAGTTCTTCCGTTTATTATACCGCTTGGCCTTGTCTGTGGACTGATGTTTTTTGAGCCGCATATTTCTGGTATTGTTTTGATGGTTTCAATCGCTTTGGTCATGATGTTTGTAGGTGGCGTTAAGTATCGGTATTATGTTGGACTGCTTGTCCTTGCTGTAGTTGGCGTTTTGGTCATTATTATGTATGGTGGAATTGAATATGTGGAGGCTCGGCTGACCAGCTGGCTCGATCCATTTTCTGATCCCCAGGGAGATACCTTCCAGACAGTCCAGTCCCTTTTGGCAATTGGTTCGGGCGGATTTACCGGCCTTGGACTTGGAAATTCACGACAGAAATATCTTTATCTACCAGAACCGCAAAATGATTTTATTTTTTCCATTGTCTGTGAGGAACTTGGTTTTATAGGAGCAATGGCGGTCATTATTTTATTTGCGTTGTTTGTGGTACGTGGATTTATTATCGCCTCTCGTGCGCCCGATAAATTTGGTTCAATGCTGGCGGTCGGTTTAACCGCACAGATTGGTATTCAGGCAATTGTTAATATCGCAGTAGTTACTAATACGATCCCTAATACCGGTATCAGCCTTCCGTTTTTCAGTTACGGCGGTACGGCGTTAATGATGCAGCTGCTTCAGATGGGAATTGTTCTGAATATATCAAGGCATTCGGCTATTATAAAGCAATAGTTGGCAAATCATGTGATTGCAGGTCTGCAACGAAAAATTTTCCTGCCCTGTGAAAGGAAGGTCATCAGAATGAAAGTACTACTAGCGGGTGGAGGCACAGCCGGCCATATTAATCCGGCTCTTGCCATTGCCTCTTGCATTAAACGACGGGAACCGGACGCGGAAATCCTTTTTGCGGGAACTCCGGATGGAATGGAAGCAAGGCTTGTGAGAAATGCCGGCTTTGATTTTACGCCAATCCAGGTGAAAGGATTCTGGCGTGGGTTTTCGCTGGAGGATGTGAAACACAATGTAAAAACAATTCGTTATATGTTGACATCTCCCAAAACAGCGAAAAAAATTCTAAATGATTTCCATCCTGACGTTGTTGTTGGAACTGGTGGATATGTCAGCGGCCCCATCCTGTTTATGGCAAAAAAAATGGGTTTCAAAACTTTAATTCATGAGCAGAACGCTTTTCCGGGTGTCACTACCAAAGCGCTCGCTAAAAAAGCAGATGTTGTCTGTCTTGCGGTTGAGGAAGCGGCAAAACTTCTGAAAATTTCAGGTAAGACAGTTGTTACGGGAAATCCGGTGCGGGAGAGCATTATTTATAAATCAAAAGCAGAAGCACGTCGGGAACTTGGAATGGATGACAAGGTCTGTATCCTTTCCTTTGGTGGAAGCCTTGGTGCGATTACCATTAACCGAATTGCTGCTGACTTAATGGAGTGGCATCAGGATACCGATGCGGTAAATCATATCCATGGATATGGACAGCTTGGTGTAGAGGTTTTTCCGAAAATGCTCAAGGATCGTGGGGTAGATCTTTCAAAACATCCGCGAATTGACGCCAGACAGTATATTGACAATATGGATACCTGCCTTGCGGCAGCTGATCTTGTGATCTGTCGTTCAGGCGCGATTACCCTGAGCGAACTTGAGGTGGCGGGGAAAGCCTCTATCCTTATCCCGTGTCCTACAGTCAGTGAAAACCATCAATATTATAATGCGCTGGTCCTGCAGGATCACCATGCGGCAATTGTAATTGAAGAAAAAAATTACCGAAAAAAAGAATTTGTGGAAATTGTCAAGGATCTCTGTACAAATCCTGAAAAACTTGCTGAACTTTCAAGAAACGCTTCCGCGCTTGCGGTTTTTGATACAGCGGATCAGATTTACCGTGAAGTCCGTATGTTGGTTGACGCCTAAAACAGTCGTTTTTCACCAAACAGCCTCCCCTGGCATAGTATAATTCGTAAAGCCTCCTTCATGGTTTTACGAAGCCTGTCAATGTTCAAGGGAGGGTGTTTAAATGGAAAAATTGATGATTACAGGCGGTTTGCCTCTTGTGGGGGAACTTCCGGTGCAGGGAGCAAAAAACAGCTCTCTCCCGCTTCTTGCCGCAGCTGTACTAGTAAAGGGAAAAACAGTATTACATAATTGCCCTGACCTGACAGATGTTGATGCGGCGTGTAAAATTTTGAATTATCTTGGATGCCAAACTCGAAGAGAAGGTTCTTCTGTTGAAGTCGATGCTTCCCAGGTAAGTCGGTATGATGTGCCGGATAATTTGATGCGCGAAATGCGTTCTTCCATTGTTTTTTTGGGGGCTATTGCGGCCAGAATGAATGCGGCTCAGATTTCTTTCCCAGGAGGCTGTGAATTGGGGCCAAGGCCAATTGATCTGCATTTAATGGGCCTGCGTCAGCTTGGACTTCAAATTAAAGAGGAATACGGATTGTTAGACTGTGAATTACACAGTAAACGTTTTGTAGGCAGTAAGATTTCTTTTTCGTTTCCCAGCGTTGGTGCCACAGAGAATATTATGCTCGCTGCCGCAACTGCATTGGGACAAACGGTTATTACTAACGCTGCTCAGGAACCGGAAATCGTTTCTTTGGCAGAGTTTTTAAATCAATGTGGCGCAAAAATTTATGGTGCCGGAAAAAGTACAATCGTAATTGATGGAGTCCCATCTCTTTATGAAACCGAATATCGGGTAATTCCAGATAGGATCGTGGCAGTAACCTATCTTTGTGCGGCCGCGGCGACAGGTGGAGAAGTCCTTTTGACCGACGTGTTCCCAGAACAGCTTGACAGTGTTATTCCGGTTTTGGATCAGATG
>CAUABB010000065.1 GCA_958427155.1 uncultured Oscillospiraceae bacterium
GCTCTATAAAACGTTTGGCAGTGGCTTGATCCGTGGCAAAGCGCTGGATGACCGGATTGGCTGCGCGATTATGATTGGGCTGATTCGGAGTGAACTGGAGTATGACGCGACTTTTACGTTTGTGGTTCAGGAAGAAGTTGGTTTGCGGGGAGCCCGCGCGGCCAGCTATTCGGTTAATCCGGAAATTGCCATTGTGCTGGAGGCCACAACGGCGGCTGACTTGCCAGATGTTGATGAGGAGAAACAGGTTTGCAAACTGGGGGATGGTCCGGTAATTTCTTTTATGGATCGCTCTACTTCTTATGATACAAAACTTTATCAGAGAGCTTTGGCTTTGGCCCAAGAAAATAGAATCCTTTGTCAGACAAAGACGATGATAGCCGGTGGAAATGACGCAGGGGCAATTCATGTTTCTCGCGGTGGAGTGCGAACCCTTGCGGTATCGGCTCCCTGCCGATATATTCATTCTCCCGTCTGCGTCGTAAAAGAGAATGACCTTGTTGATATGGAGCGACTGACACGACTCCTGATCTGTGACTTTGCCGAAGGAAATACATGAGAAGCAATTAATGGAGGGGAAGACCTTTACCTTTTGAATGAAGGAATAGCTTCCTCTGTCTGATCTTAATTTTAGGAAAAACAGAGAAACGGGGTTTGAAAATGTCAGAATTCTTTCAGATTGATTCCAGGCTGGAATCTTTCGCAGGAGAAGCAGAAGAGCTTTGTAGCGGATTTTTCACACAGGTAGAGAATATCAGGGCTTACAATGAAGAAAAAGTACTGCGCGCTTTTATGGATAACCGAGTCAGTGAGATTCATTTTAATGGGAGTACAGGCTATGGCTATGGCGATCTTGGACGAGATGTCTTAGATGCAGTTTATGCGCAGGTATTTGGAACTGAGGATGCTCTTGTGCGTCATAATTTTGTTTCGGGAACACATGCGCTTTCAGTGGCTCTTTTTGGTGTTCTGCGGACAGGCGATACCATTGTTTCAGTGACTGGCAAGCCGTATGATACGTTGGAAGAGGTTATTGGTCTACGGGGCGTAGGAAACGGTTCTCTTCGTGATTTTGGCGTGCATTATAAAGAAGTTGGCTTGACGGCAGACGGAGAAATTGATTTTAATGCTGTCCCGGATGCGGTAAAAAAAGCAAAAGTTGTTTATCTTCAGCGTTCCCGTGGATATTCTCTTCGACCTTCCTTTTCTGTTGACGTGATAGGAAAACTGGTGTCTGTCGTCCGGGAAGTCAATCCTTCCGCTATTGTAATGGTGGATAATTGTTATGGGGAATTTGTGGAAACAAGAGAACCCACTCAGGTTGGAGCGGATCTTGTTATTGGTTCTCTGATTAAAAATCCGGGAGGCGGAATTGCTCAAACCGGAGGTTACATAGCTGGGAAAAAAGATCTGGTAGAGCAGTGCTCCTATCGCTTAACCTGTGTTGGAATGGGTAAGGAAGTTGGGTGTACCCTTAACCAGAGTCGTCCGATGTATATGGGGTTGTTTTGGGCACCTGGGGTTGTGGCAAACGCGGTAAAAACCTCTATTTTTGCCACTTGTTTGTTTGAAAAGCTTGGCTTTGATACCTATCCGCGTTATAATGAACCACGTACCGATATTATCGCAGCGCTGAGACTGGGCAGTGCTGAACGGTTGGTTGCTTTTTGTCAGGGGATTCAAAGCGGTTCCCCGGTGGACGCGTTTGTTTCTCCGGAACCGTGGGACATGCCCGGTTACGACAGCAAGGTCATTATGGCGGCTGGTGCTTTTACCGGAGGAGCGTCGATTGAGTTATCAGCTGATGCTCCGCTTAAAGAGCCATATGCAGTTTGGCTTCAGGGAGGGCTAACTTACCATACAGGGAAGATAGGGGTTTTGTTGGCAGCTCAGTCTATGCTGGATAATGAACTTTTAAGCCTATAAAACCTTTTAGATAGGTGCTACCGAGTAAAATTCCTGGTAGTTTTCTTGGTTTCAGTGACTTTTATAGAAAAAAGTCTTGCATTCTGAAATCAATTGTGGTATCATATATTAGCATTTTAGTATCCGTTGCTTTGTTGGTTCAGGGCGATGGGGGTTAATGCCCGAAAAATTCGAGTCATTAAAGCGGATAGTCCTCTGCCAGCCCGGTAAATGCCGAGGTGTTTTGGGTATGAATGTCTGAAAATCAGGAGGAAGAAAATGGACGCACTTAAATTAATCAGCCAGCCCAGTATGAAAACTGAGCTTCCGGAACTGAATATTGGTGATACTGTACGGGTTTCGGTTAAAATCAAGGAAGGCGACAAAGAAAGAAGCCAGGTGTTTGAAGGGACTATTATTGCTAAAAAACACGCGGGCATCAATGAAACGTTTACAGTTCGCCGCGTTGCTCACGGTGTTGGAATTGAAAGGGTTTTTCCGGTTCATTCTCCGCACGTTGAAAAAGTTGAACTTGTCAGAAGCGGTCGTGTTCGCCGTGCAAAGCTTTACTATCTGCGTGACCGTGTTGGTAAAGCGGCAAAGGTTAAAGAAAAAATTAGATAGTAAATATGGGTTTTGCTTTATCGTTGTACCTAGACAGACGGCATGATAAGATCATGCCGTCTGTTTTCTTATAATTGATGTAAAAATTTAAGCGAACCACTAGGCTGTATTTCTTCTTTCCCTTTTTTCTTGCATCCGGACATGGAATGGGGTAAAATGGGAATATATATGAAACAGGTAAAAGGTGAATTCCCTGAAAGAGTGGCGGATGGTGATAATATGGAAAACAGGCTAATTTATGAGCCGGAAACGGGAAACAGCCAGAAGTATAACTTAAAACGGGATATTTGGGAATGGGTAGAGTCGATTGCCATTTCGGTGACAACCCTCATTTTTATCTTTGTGTTTGTGTTCCGCATTGTTGGAATTTCCGGTCAGTCAATGGAAGACACCCTGCATCATGATGACAGAGTAATTATTTCTTCCTTATTTTATACCCCACAAAGAGGGGATATTGTAGTGATTAATCAGCCTAATGAGTTGAATGAGCCAATCATTAAACGGATTATTGCGCTTGGTGGGCAGACGGTTGATATCGATTTTGAGACAGGGGAAGTAAGGGTAGATGGAGAACTGCTGGAGGAGCCTTATATTTCTAGCCCTACCACAAACGCTGCAGATATTTCTTTTCCGGTAACGGTACCCGAGGGAAAGGTTTTTGTAATGGGAGATAATCGTCAGCATTCAACAGATAGTCGTAACAGTATGATCGGGATGATTGATACCAGATATATTCTAGGAAGAGCTGTTTTTCGGATTTTTCCATTTGATCAGATTGGAGCGTTATCCTGAAGTTTGGAGGAAGTATAAAATGATTGAGGCACCATCTATCCAGTGGTTTCCGGGTCATATGGCAAAAACCAGAAGGTTGATCCAGCAGAATCTTAAACTGGTTGATCTGGTGGTCGAACTAGTCGACGCTAGAATTCCGGTCAGTAGCCGGAATCCTGAACTGGATCAATGGGTTAATAGAAAGCCGCGAATCATCCTACTTAATAAAAGTGATATGGCAGATGAACGGATTACCCAAAGCTGGTGTTCTTATTTTAAAAAATGTGGGTTTCCCGCGCTTGCGACCGATAGCACCAGCGGCCGTGGCCTTAAAGGCTTTGCTCCTTTGGTTCGGGAAGTTCTTCACGACCTTTTAGAACGTCGTACGGCTAAGGGGATGACTGGAAGACCGGTTCGTTTGATGATTGTTGGAATCCCCAATGTGGGAAAGTCTTCTTTTATCAATAAAATTGCTGGAGGGAAATATGCTAGGGTTGAAGACCGCCCTGGTGTCACCCGGACGAAGCAATGGATTTCGTTTGGTGGAGATATGGAATTAATGGACATGCCGGGCGTACTCTGGCCAAAGTTTGAGGATAAAACGGTGGGAGAGCATCTTGCCTTTACCGGAGCAATCAAAGACGACGTTTTGGATATAGAATTGCTTGCGATGCGGTTGCTTCAACTTTTGGTAGAAGAATATCCACAGGCATTAGCAGAACGGTATAAGCTAGAAATGGCAGAAGAAACGGATGGATATGAACTGCTTTGCACAATAGGGAAAAAACGAGGCATGCTCATGGCAGGTGGAGAAGTTAATACAGAACGGGCGGCTATCACCGTTTTGGATGAGTTCCGGGGCGGAAAGCTGGGGCGTATTACCCTTGAAAAACCGCCTGTAAAGGAGTAACCTGGATGGATTTATTTGAATATGACCGCAGCCTGAAGGTAAAGTTGCTTTGTGGTGTGGATGGTCGAGGACCGCTGGCGGGTGATGTATACGCTGCCGCGGTGATTCTTTCGTTTGATGCAGATTTGCCCGGACTCAATGATAGTAAGAAGCTCTCTGAAAAAAAGAGAGAAATGCTTTATGATTTGATTGTAGAGCAGTCAGTGAGTTTTTGTGTTGCAACTGCTTCAGTGGAGGAGATTGACCGTCTGAATATTTTAAATGCTACTTTTCTGGCAATGCAAAGAGCGATTGATGGACTTTCTCTTTCTCCTGATTATCTGCTGGTTGACGGAAATCGCCGTCCCCCTTCCTTGAAACAGCCGTGCAGTTGTGTCGTCAAAGGAGATGGGACGTCTGCTTGCGTTGCGGCGGCTTCTATTCTGGCTAAAGTTTCCCGGGATCGGTATATGAAACAGCTTGGGGAACAATATCCAGAGTATGGATTTGAAAAACACAAAGGCTATGGGACAAAGGAGCATTATAAGGCGATTGCAGAGCATGGGGTTTCCCCGGTTCATCGTAAAAGTTTCTTGAAAAATCTGGAGGAGGGAAAGACCTCTAACGCACATCTTGCGGGAGTCGCGGGCGAACGGGCTACGGCGAGATATCTCGAAGAGCATGGCTATCATATTGTCGCACGAAATTATCGGTCACCTTATGGAGAAATTGATCTGATTGCGGAAAATGGGCAGTATTTGGCTTTTGTAGAGGTGAAAACCAGAAAACCGGATTCTTTGATGGCTCCTGCTGTCGCTGTAACAGTTCAAAAACAGAAAAAGGTGATTCAGACGGCGCTGGCTTTTTTAGGAGAGTATGGGATGAGTTTTCAACCCCGTTTTGATGTGGCAGAGATTATTTGGAACGGTACGGTACAGGAAATTCGTTATATGGAAAATGCTTTTACAACTGATGGCCTGGGAATTGTCTTATAAAATGTTTAAGCTCAGTTGCTTTTTGTTTAGACAAGAGAAAATAGTGTTGTATCATTTTGTTGAGATGTGTTAAAATAAGTATCGCGGCCTGTTATTTCCACTTTTAGGTGAAAAGACTTATACTCTGGTAAGAGAGAAGATCTGCCGGTCGTTTGGTTTGGTTTCAGGGCTGGAGCCCTGTTTAATATTAGAAAATAGAGCGAGATAGGAGTGTTTTTATGTATTACAAAAGCACCCGGGATAGTAGCATTCAGGTATCGTCGGCCCAAGCAATTGCTCAGGGAATTTCCAAAGATGGTGGCCTGTTTGTTCCCGATGAAATTCCACAGATGTCAGTTGAAGAGATTGGGGAATTAATTGAAGAAAGTTATGTTCAGCGCGCTGAGATAATCCTTTCTAAATTTTTGACTGATTTTACAATGGAAGAGCTGGGCTACTGTGTGCGAAGTGCCTATACGGCCGAAAAATTTGACAGCGATAAAATTGCAGAACTTGCTAAGCTTGGTGAAGGGACCTATCTGCTCGAACTTTGGCATGGACCGACCTGTGCGTTTAAGGATATGGCGCTTCAGCTTCTTCCCTACCTTTTGACTCTTTCTGTCAAAAAAGCAGTTGCCGATAAAGAGGCTGTGATTTTGGTTGCTACTTCGGGGGATACGGGAAAGGCCGCTTTGGAAGGTTTTAAAGATGTATCGGGCACCAGAATTCTGGTATTTTATCCAGAAAACGGTGTCAGCCCTATGCAGAAACTTCAAATGATTACCCAGGAGGGAGAAAATGTTGGAGTTTGTGCAATTAAGGGGAACTTTGATGACGCTCAAACCGCTGTTAAAGCAATTTTTACTGACCCGAAGATCAGTGAACAGTTGGCGGATCGTGGGATGATGTTTTCCAGTGCGAATTCAATTAACTGGGGCAGATTGGTTCCGCAGATTGTGTACTATATCTCTGCTTATTGTGATCTTCTTGCAAATGGAGATATTGAACTTGGTGAAAAGATTAATATCGTAGTTCCAACCGGAAATTTCGGCAATATTCTTGCTGCCTATTACGCAAAGAAGATGGGTTTGCCAGTGGCAAAGCTGATTTGTGCATCCAACAGAAATAAAATTCTCACTGATTTTATCCAAACCGGCGTTTACGACAAAAATCGAGAGTTTTATACAACTTCTTCTCCGTCGATGGATATTTTAATTTCCAGTAACCTTGAACGACTTCTATATCTACTCTGTGAATGTGACGATACACAGGTCAAACAGTGGTACGCACAGTTGAAAGAAACTGGGAAATTTACGGTTTCAGATGAGGTTAAAAAGAAGATTCAGGATGAATTTTGTGCAGGTTTCTGCGATGAGGAAGACACCCTGAAAACAATCCGCCATATTTTTAATGACTATTCTTATGTATGTGATCCGCATACGGCGGTTGGTATTAAGGTTTATGAAGACTATAAATCGTCAACCGGGGATCAGACCAAAGCTTTAATTGCGTCTACTGCAAGCCCCTACAAATTTACGGATACTGTAATTCAGGCGGTTTCACCTGAGACGAATCCCAGTGATGATTTTGACGATATCAGCCTTCTTAATATTCTTACAGGTGTTCCGGTTCCACAGGCAATTAGTTCTCTTAACGGAAAAGAAATTCGTTTTACCCAAAGTGTTGATATTAGTGCAATGCCGCAGGTGGTTCGGGAACTTCTCAGTCTTTAATCTTAAAAATGATTCACCGCACAGAGAATCTGTGCGGTGAATCCGTTAAAAGTAGAGATCGCTACTGTTGTTTGACAAAGCTTTGGCAGACTGTATCAGAACAGCAGGATGCAGCTTGCGGACCGACTTTAATTTCTTTTGCGGTGCAGCAGCAGTCGTGGTTATTGTGAATACAATTTTCCACGTCACACCGGACGTGGTTGATAGTTTTTTTGTTTTTGCCAGTATCGGACATTAAAAATTCCTCCCTCGTTTTGTTGGAAACAGTTATGTTCCATTTCTATTATTTCCATAGATAGGCTGATTTATGTTGCAGGGCAGGTGGAAAAAGGAGTAGTGTGGTGAAATTATTCGCAATTGGAGATACACATCTTTCGTTCGGCGTCGACAAGCCAATGGATATTTTTAACGGATGGAAAGGGTATGTTCAACGGCTTGAAGAAAACTGGCAGCAAATGGTCGCTCCGGAAGATACGGTTGTTATTACAGGTGACATTTCCTGGGGGATGAATTTTGAGGAAATTAAACCTGATTTTGATTTTCTTCATCGCCTTAACGGAACGAAGATTATCTTGAAAGGAAATCATGATCTGTGGTTTTCTACCAAAACCAAGGTGGAAAATTATTTAGCAGAGAATGGATTTTCTTCTATAAAAATTTTATTTAACAACTATTATCCATTTGGAGAATATGGCATCTG
>CAUABB010000066.1 GCA_958427155.1 uncultured Oscillospiraceae bacterium
TAATCCCTCGTTTTTTTATTTCACGGAAGTAATTTATGTTTTATTGATTATAGTATTGCTATACATAATCTCTTATTTATTATAGATATATAGAACTAAAAAATACAGACTTTAATTTTTATACCTGTTTTGTGACTGCGGTAAGATTATAACGTACTAAAGTTTAGATAAGATATTTAATCACGTAAAATTAAAGTGTTAAAGGAAGGATAACAATGGAAAATTTTAACCATCTGTTATAGTTTCTATTATGACTTTAGGCATTGTTTCCATTTTTTCCTACTTCGGCGGTGAGTAGTTTGAACAATCAAAGTTAGATTAACACAAGAAATACTCAGAAATTCAGCTACAACAGCGAAGACTACGTTGAAATCTTTGTAGAGGGTGTGATTTTAATATGGTAAAATAAAAAGCCTGGCGTTTTGTTTGAATCTTTTATATGTGAGAGTATCTGAAATCGGCCTCGGGTCAAGAAAAATTTAGGGGGAGTCAAAGATGTCTAAATGCACGAATTTTTGCGCCAAATTTGTATAGTTTTTATTTTCATCATCTCATAGATCATGATATAATAATTCAAAACCAGTTAAAGTGTTTCATTCTAAAGTTATTACCAGAGAATTGTTGTTATCTTTTACCCGTCCACTCAACATTATTGCTTTATTTAAGGAGGATTCACCTATGCAGTATTATCAGGAACCATCAAAACAAATACCAGTCCGTAATTTTGACGTAATTATTGCAGGCGGTGGAACCACAGGTGTTGTGGCAGCTCTCGCATCGGCACGAAATGGAGCTAAAACTGCATTAGTTGAGTCAAAAGGATATGTAGGTGGAACCGTTGTAGAAGGAGGCACCGCTCTGCACAGCTTCTATAACCTCTGGAAAGCCTTTCCAGGAGTAAAAAAACGCCAGGTGGTCCGGGGCATTCCCCAGGAAATTATCGACCGTCTCTTAAAAAAAGGTGGTACAACAGGGCATCTGGAGATGTTGAAAGGATATGATTATGATTCGGTCTGCACGGTCATTGATACTGAAATTTATAAGCTTGTCGCCTTTGAAATGTTAAAAGAAGCGGGTGTAAACGTCTTTGTCAATACAATGTTGGTCGATGTGATTAAAGACGGAACTATTGTCCGCGGAATTTTAACAGAAAGCCGTTCCGGACGAGAGGCTTTTATGGCAAGCGCTTTTGTAGACTGTACTGGATACGGAGATCTCTGCGCACACGCGGGTGCTGAATATACTGAGCCGAATGATCATCCCGTTGCGAACAGCATAGGCGTAGGCGGGGTAAATATTGAAAGCTACTACCATTTTCTTAACCAAAATGACGCTTTAACTCAGCTCAGTCGTGGAACACGAAGCGGAAAGGAAGAACAGATTATACGAATCGACGGAAGCCTGGCTAAGGCTTGCCCGGAATTTTATGAGGAAGCTTCCAAAATTGGAATGTCGGCCGTGATTACTTCCATGTATGACGATTTCTTTATGTTCCTTAAATTAAATTATCGTACAGCTGTTAGCCCTACAGATCGGGACGAAGCGGCGGTTGCCGAACTTGAGTTGCGCAGGCGTCAGTTTGCAGCCGTACAGCTTCTTCAAGAATATATTCCAGGCTGTGAAAACGCTTTTATCGCCCGTAGCAGCCCTTCTATTTGCATTCGACGGGGACGGTGTATTTCCTGTGACTATGACATTACTTTGGACGATATTCTAGAAGGGCGGCATTTTAAAGATGATGTCATGGCTTACGGATTCCATGACTGTGCTCCAAGGCTAAAAATCAGGGAAGGTGGCACCTATGGAGTCCCTTATCGCGCGTTACGAGTAAAAGGAATTGACAACTTGTTAGCTGCGGGGATGATGATTACATCTGAACATGACGCTCATATGTCCACTCGAAACACTGTCAGCTGTATGGCACAGGGGCAGGCAGCTGGTACAGCTGCTGCACTCTGCGCGAAACAAAACTGTTTTACCCGCGAACTTTCCACTTCGTTATTACAGAAGGTACTCATACAAGATGGTGTTTACCTGGAAATTCATTCTTCTTCAGATTAAAAAGCTACTTTTTAGCTTTTTCTACGTTAAGGAAACTGAAAGGAGAGATCAATAAAATGTGGTGGCAGGAAATACCATGGCGGATGATTCAGACCAATATGCGCCAAACGGATATGACTGATATTAATGCTGAACAGTTCGTAGAAGACCTTAAATCGTTTGAAGCGACTGTGGTATTGATCAATACAGCTGGAATTATCGCAAGTTACCAAACAGATTTGAAATATCATTTTCAAAGTGAATTTTTAAAGGGGGACAGTCTTCAGGAAATTGTAAAAAAGTGCCACGAAGCAGGTATCCATGTCATTGCAAGGACTGATTTTTCAAAGATCAGAAGGCCGATTTATGAGCAACACCCTGAATGGGCTTACCGTACTGCTGAGGGAAAAATTATTGATTATAATGGAGATGTACACGCTTGTATCAACGGTTTTTACCAGCAGGAATATCTGTTTGAGATCGTCCGAGAGTGTGTTGAACGGGTTGGAGTGGACGGATTGTTTTGCAATATGGGAGGATTCCAAACCAAGGACTACAGTTATAATTACTATGGAATTTGTCACTGCGAAAACTGCAAACGCCTTTTCCGTGAAAGATTTGGTTTGGAGTTGCCGCTAAAGGAAGATTGGAATGACCCTGTCTACCGGAAATATAAAATCTTTCAGCGAGAGGTCGTTGAACAGCACAACCAGCGCCTTTACCGTTACCTCAAAAAAATCAATCCAAATCTTGCAATGAATGGGTTTGATATTGAACGGATGGAGTCCAACACCGAATACGGCCGCCCTTTGCCACATTGGCAATACAGCGCATCTTCCAATACCCGACTGATTCGTGGAACCGGCGACACGGATAAGGTCCGTACCAATACCACTGTTGATTTTATCGGCTTTTTCTACCGGCAGGTAGCTGTCAGCCCCCAGCTTCAGGAACAGCGGCTATGGCAAAACATGGCAAATCTCGGGGGGCTGGATTACTATTTAATTGGTCGTCTTGATAACCATGAAGATCGTTCCGGTTACGAACGGGTGAAAAAAGTTTTCCGTTTTCATAAAGAACACGAAAAAGAGTTGAGAGGATTAAAATCTAGGGCGGAGGTTCTTCTTTTTAGAAACGCGTTGGCTGTCACGAAGGAAGAAGGTGGATGGATCCGTGCTTTAACAGAAAATCATATTTTATTTGATGAGCTCCAGGTTGAAAAGGGGGAGAATGCCTCTTTTGGAAAATATAAAACCATAATTTTACCTGATATTCACTCCATGTCTCCGATACTTGCCCAAAAGCTTGACGATTTTGCGGAAAAAGGTGGAAACATTGTTTGTACCGGCGAGTCCGGGTTGTGGGATGATAAATTTGAATTTCACGCGATTCCTCTTTTAAATTCTCTGGGGATTGAGAAAGTCCGTTATATTTCAAACGACGCTCTGTCCGCGATGCTTCGGCTGAATCAAACTGACAAAAAAGTTTTTTGTCAGTTTACAGACACAGAACTGGTGGCGATTGGACAAAAATTTATTTTCGCAGATTTAAAGTCTGACTGCAATACCTGGATGAACTATATTCCACCCCATTGGATTGGGCCGCCAGAGCGGTGCTATTACACACAGATAACTGATATTCCGGGGGTTTCTAAATATATCTACGGCAAAGGAGCGGGCATCATGATTCCTTGGCTTCCCGGTAGTTTTTTCTGGGATGGCGGTTATGAAAATCACATGATGTTTATGCAGGGGATTTTATTCGGCCTTTGTGGATTATCTAACATTGCCCCAGAACTCACTCCGATGGTGGAAGTTACTGTCTCAGAAAGAAGTGACAACGTAGTAGTCCAGCTTGTAAATAACAGCGGACATTTTGGAACGAGTTTTTACGACCCACTTCCTATTTATGGGGTTCAAGTACGGATTTCGTTTCAACATCGACCGCTCTCTATTAAAAGTCTGGCAATTCCCGAAAACGCTACTTGTCACTGGGAAAACGGAACTCTTACAGTGGAAATTTCTAAGCTTGGTACATATGAAGCTATTGTTATCCATTAAAAAATTTTGAAAAAATATTAAAGTGAAGTCAGGTCGATAGTCAGAAGGGAAAATTATGGAAATAAAAGAAATTAAGTATCATTTGGAGAAAAAAGGTTTATTGTGGGAAGGACATGCTTCCCGAGCTGTTGAGCTGTTTAAAAGTGGATACAACTGCGCCCAATCTGTTTTTGGGGCTTTTTGTGATGAAACTGGCCTTCCGTTTGAGACGGCGATGATCCTTTCCAGCGGTTTTGGGGGAGGAATGGGACGCCTGCGGGAAGTTTGCGGTGCTGTTACAGGGGGAATTATGGTACTGGGATTATTATTCAGTTCTCCAGAAGTGCCTTCTCAGATGGAAAAATCCAAAGTTTACGAACGGACACAACGTTTGGCAAAAACTTTTGAAAAAGAGTTTGATTCCTATCTCTGCCGTGACCTGTTAGGTCTGGATCTTAAAAACGATTCTCCAATCCCTGAAGATAGAACGCCTGAATATTACAGCAAGCGTCCCTGCCCCCTTTACATTGCTTTTGGCGCCGCGCTTCTTGAACGGATGATTAAAGAAGAACGCGGACAAATAGACAGGAAGTGAAATAATGTTTGAAGAAGCCGCATTGCGTGCGTTAATTCTTTCTACCCTTGCAGGTCTTTCTACAATGATTGGCGCACTGGTTATTGTTTTAATTACGAAAAAAGATGAAAAAAAGAATACTAAATTGGTTACAGTCTCCTTAGGATTTGCCGCAGGAGTTATGATCAGTGTTTCTTTGACTGATTTATTTCCAATTTCACACAGTTCTCTGACGGGATTTTATGGTGACACACTAGGTGTCATACTTTCCGTGATTTTCCTAATTGCAGGAATGTTTCTCGCCGCTGTCATTGATCGTTTTGTGCCTCATCAAGATTACGATGAAAAAGTTGGGGAATCTCCTCATAAAAACCTTTTCAGAGTGGGAGTCGTTTCAATGTTGGCGATTGGGCTTCATAATTTTCCTGAAGGAATTGCCACTTTTATGGCCGGGTATGAAAATACCACTCTTGGTATTTCAATTGCAGTTGCAATTGCTTTTCACAATATTCCGGAGGGAATTGCAGTTGCAATGCCGATTTATTTTGGAAGCGGAAGCAGAAAAAAAGCGTTCGGCTATACATTCCTTTCAGGAGTGGCAGAACCTGCCGGTGCTTTGTTAGCTTTTTTGGCGTTACGCCCCATTATGGGAGAGGTTGTGCTTGGAGCAGTCTTTTCAGTGGTGGCTGGGATTATGATTTATATTTCAGTTGAGGAACTTATCCCTTCTTCACGCCAATATGGACACGACCGGATGGCGCTGATTGCTACCTTGTCCGGAATTGCGATTATGCCGCTCACTGCGATAATATCGTAATAAAAAGTATAAGGGAGGCACTTCTTAAAGAAGTTGCCTCCCTTGGTTTTTTATAATTTTCCGAAATAATTAAATCGGAAATCTTTGAGATTTCGTTTTTTGTGCTACACAGAGGTGTAAATCATCAATCAGCGCCTTTTTCTGCGCCGCAGACAAGACGGTAATAGTACGCCGCAACATTTATAATCCAGTAATTTTCAGTCTGCTTCCCATGCACGAACAAATAGTTTTCACGGTCTGGAGAAGTGACGACGTGATAGCGGGAGTATCCAAGTTATCTGTAGATAAAAAACAATTTTTTCTGTCGCCGTTGTTTTCAACGGATTTTTTATTTTTTCTTGACAAGAACATATGTTCTTTATTATACTAAAAAAAGAAAAGGGGGAAATGACAGTGGACATGTTTGAAAAGCTGAGGATACTGGCGAATTCTGCAAAATATGACGTAGCCTGTACCTCAAGCGGTGTTGATAGGGAAAATGTCGGGGATGGAATCGGCAATGCGGTTTCCTGCGGTATTTGCCATTCTTTTGCAGCAGATGGCCGGTGTATTTCCCTGTTGAAAGTATTGATGACCAATTACTGTGTTTATGATTGTCGTTATTGTATAAATCGCCGTTCAAATGATACTCCGCGTGCTGCCTTTACCCCTAGGGAGCTTGCGGACCTGACAATCAGTTTTTATCGTCGCAATTATATTGAAGGATTATTTATCAGTTCAGGTATTGTCCGGAATCCTGATTATACCTGCGAACAGATAATTGCCACAGTCCGTATTTTAAGAGAAGAGTATAAATTTTACGGATATATTCACGCCAAGGCGATTCCGGGAGCGGATCAAGTACTGTTAACCCGTCTTGGAATGTTGGTAGATCGTATGAGCGTTAATATCGAGCTTCCTTCCCAGCCCAGTCTAAAACTGCTGGCTCCCGACAAGTCAAAAGAAGATATTTTAGAGCCGATGGGGTTAATAAAACGACGGATTCTGGAAAGTTCAGGAGATCTTGTTCGGTATCGCCACGCGCCAAAGTTTGTGCCCGCTGGTCAAAGCACCCAGATGATTATCGGTGCCACCCCAGACAGTGATTATCAAATTTTAAATCTTGCGGAAGGGCTTTATCGAAAATATAAGCTGAAACGGGTTTTTTATTCCGCTTACATGCCGGTTTCAACCCATCCACTTCTCCCTGCGTTGGGGACAAAACCTCCCCTTTTGCGGGAACACCGGTTATATCAGGCTGACTGGCTACTCCGCTTTTATGGTTTTAAAGCATCGGAGCTTTTGGATGAAGAGCACCAAAGTTTTAATCCTTTGGTCGATCCGAAATGTAACTGGGCGTTAAATCATATGGAATTTTTTCCAGTTGAAGTAAACCGCTGCTCCTATGCGACGCTTTTACGTGTCCCCGGAATTGGTGTTAACAGCGCCAAACGAATTATGACCGCTCGGAAAATGGGATCGCTCGATTTTGTGGGTCTCAAACGGCTTGGTGTGGTCTTAAAAAGAGCGCAGTATTTTATAACCTGTAATGGAAAGTTGGCGGACGGATTAAAAATTACTCAGGACGGAATGCTGAGAAGCTTGATTTCAGCGCAGGGCTTAAATTATATTCGGGAGGAAATGCCACAGCAATATGAACAGCTCTCTTTGTTTTCCGACGGAAAAATTACAGCGAGGGAGGTTTGCGAATGTCTTCCAGCGGCAACCATATAGAATATCAATATGACAGTACCTTTGAGGGGTTTCTTACCTGTGTTTTTGAAAGCTTTGAAAAACGGGAAATGCCTTCTGCGATTTGGAGAGAAGAGCCGGAGCAGCTTTCTTTTTGCCCGGTTCGGGTTGTTGAGACCGACTCCACAAAGGCTTTGAGAGTTCTGGCTTCTATTTCCAAAAAGATTTCTCCAAAAGCGGAGGAAACCATCCGGCTTTGCTTTTTAAGCTGCCATCCGCAAAAAGAACTGCTGATGCTTAAATATTTAAGACAGGGTTACCGATTAGGCCCTGCGGTTGATAACCGTCTTGCGGATCCGGATGTTAACGCTGTCATGAAGGCGGTTAAATTCGTTCTTAACGAAGGGCATTTGATTAAAGAATTTCTTCGG
>CAUABB010000067.1 GCA_958427155.1 uncultured Oscillospiraceae bacterium
AACATGGTAATAGGACGCCAAACAATCCAGATGAAACCATTCCGTATGAATTAACTTTAAACGCGGTAAAACAGCCGGAATAACTTTCAAAGTAAACTTCACCTGAGACAGTTCTTTTTCCCGGTTTTCAGAATCGCATAGTGTAATAGTGAACAGAACCGAATCAGCGTCAAAATTTTCCGGGATCACTGTAGTGATCCACAAACTGCGCCACTGATCATGCGCTAAAGAGAAATCTCCCTCATGCGGATACAACGGGTCCGGAAATAATCCCGGTACGACACGTAAATAATCCTCATCATATTGACTGTTTACCGGAAAAGTAGCAGGGACAACTCCCACTTCATATACTTGCGCATCCAACTCAGGAACTGTAGACACAGAAGCAGAAATGTTTATTTTTTCAGCATCTTCCACATGGCAGACAATCTGAAATGAATATCTCTCCCCTCGTAACGCACTACCACTTTTAATTTCTTTTGCTTTCGGTTCTTCCTCTAAGAAAACTTTTTCGAGCGAGCTGACCGTTGCCACATGAATAGTCATTTCTTTTCTCCATTTCAAAAATTGTGTTTAGTACACAACCCCAGGGCGTGTCGCTCCTCTTATCGCTCCACCAGCGACATTAAGATAATACTCTACGTCCCACGCGTCACGCACATCAGGTTCCACTGCTTCCAGATGGTTTGCTAAAGAAGTTAGCTGATTCCAGAATTCCAGCGCCTTTTCCTCATTACCACTTGCCTTTTGTTCCAACGCCTTGGCCATAATAGAACAAACATCAGCATGATTGGCAATAATATTCCAAGTTGCACGATCGCACTCATTTTCGGCTGTTTCTTTCTTCTCGCCAAACCACTGTTTTTTAGAATCAATATAAGCAGACAATTTCCGATAATCTGCCGCACGATCCGAGCTTATAATATCTTCTTCCAAACGAAGATACGGAGGATGGAAAAGTTCAGACAAGTTTTTGAAATATTCTTTCATTGATGCGGCATCAGCGCCGAAAAGATCTTTAAAATACTGATCTGATACCTGATCGAAAGATGCTGTTTCATCCCATAACGCTGAGGCCATTCCAACCATACCAAGAGCAGTTGGGAACGCGACGCGCTGCATCTGACAGCTCATCATTCCGTTGATTCCGAATTGGTGAAGATCCTTCATATCCTCAAACAATACTTCCGAAGAGCGATATCCTCCAAGATCAAAGTTCCAGTCCCAAAGCATATGGTAATCGTAATCAAAGGAATCACCGGAAAACTGTTTCTGCCACTCCTGTAAATAGGCAATATTATCCTCTACTTTAGTAGGCATTACATTATTGTTGCGGATATAAGGCTTAATTTCACCGCTTCCTTTTTGACTTGCCTCCAGAAAAGTCTCAGAATATGTACGGCTGATCGGCGCAAACATCAGAGCGAAACGATCAGTGTTGACAATTCGCTCATGCTCAGGCACCCAAAGCAAATCCAGATAAATCAAAAATACAATTTTAGTTTTAATCTTTTCCTCAGTCAGTCTTTTATCCACGTCATTAAGCATCTGCACATAAAAATCAGACGGCATGGTATTTTTACAACCATCGCACTCACACTGATTACGAGACTCATCGGCCAGCCAAAAATGCAGATAGTCTACCTGGGGATGTTCTTTCGCGTAACTAACAATAGCCTCTACTACCGTTTTGCGTACTGCCGGATTAGAATAACAAAGATTGGTGTTAAGTCCAACGCCTTTCCAAACATCGCGTTTTCCATTTACCAAAGCAAAAGGCGCGGCCTGTTCTTCCGTAAGATGATATTCTTTTGGATCCCATCCATGCCCTGAAACGCCAAACGGCTCACAGGTCCAACCATGTCCGACCTGATGGAACATCATTCCTCGCTCTTTCATCGAAACAATCGAGGAGTCTACCATTGCCGAAACCTCTTCTACACTGGTAGGCTGTGGCTCCATTTCCGGATTTTTACCATGGTTATACCATTTTTCGAAAAAGGTATATGGGACAAAAAATTGATGAAAATAAGCGTTTAAGCCAATTTTTGGCATCCACTCAATCATCTGCAAAACATGATTGTAAGAACAATCGCCTTCTACGCAAACTCCACGGTGACGATAAGATGCCTTTTCACGAATGGATACACTTAATTTTTTGATATCACCTGGTATAATCTTTTCCCCAGACGGTCCCGGACGGACCCAGCAACATCCCGCCTCACGCAAAAAGCGATATGCCGCAATTAAAACACTTCTTGGATTGGAACCGGTAATAATTCCCTCACCGTTAGTGACTTGAATCATAATTTCATCATCAAATTCAGACTTCGAGATACCGAAATTATTTTCCGTCATTCCGACCTTAATCCCAGGAAGATCTTCTTTTCCTATAAGAATCGCTGTCTCTATAGATGAATCAATTTTCGGAAGATACTTTTTTAATTCTTTTGCTGCTAACTGAATCGCCGGATTATTTCCCAGCTGTATAATTCTGATTTCCACGGTAATTCCTCCGTTTATTCGTCAAATATAATCTTTCCTTCTCGCATGACAGTGCTGACATGAATCTCATCATCAAACAGAACTGCGTCGGCAATCATTCCCTCACCAAGGCTGCCACGTTCCTTTTCAATTCCAAGAGACAAAGCCGTATTATAGCTTACCATCGCAACCGCTTTCGGAAGCGGGATTCCTACGTTTTTCACCGCGTTGCGCACCAAAACATCCATAGTTGCAACACTGCCGGCAAAGGCGCTCCGATCTGCGAGCATGGCAACTCCGTCAGTCACTAAAACGGGTAACCCACCCAGTTCATATTCGCCTTCTGGCATATCCGCCGGTCTTGTGGAATCGGTGGTCAGCATAACCTGCTCGGGGCGTTTGCATTTCATCAGCAGCCGAATCATCTCTGGAGGCATATGTTTTCCGTCTCCAATTACTTCGGCAGCATAACCGTCGAGTTCCAAAGCGGACTCCACTGTACCGGCTCTGCAGTAGTAATCAGGTGATTGTAGACCACTCATTCCATTGTAACAATGTGTTACATGAGAAAATCCGTATTTTAACGCTTCGCGCATCACATTGTAATCAGCATCGGTATGAGCCGCACTTACCAGAATCCCCTTCTTCGATAGGTAAGAACCTAACTCAAACGCTCCTTCCAACTCAGGCGCCATTGATACCCGCTTTACGTTTTCGCCACCATTTGAAATTTCCAGATAAGCATCCACAGATGGTTTTTGTATATGTGCTGGATTCTGGGCACCTTTATATTTTAAAGAAATAAAAGGCCCTTCCAAATGAATTCCTAAAATAGTCGCGCCTCGATAAGATTTTTTCATCACCGCACATACGGTAGCACAAGCTTTCTGAATTGCCGGTACAGAGGCGGTCAGTGTTGTTGGTAAAAACGAGGTCAACCCATGCCGGGCATGAGTTTCTGACATATGAACTACCGCTTCCTCGGTACCGTCCATAACATCGGCTCCACCTCCGCCATGCATATGAGAATCGATAAAACCAGGAGAGAGATAACGTCCTTCCGCATCAATAAGTTGATCACCAAAGACTGGTTTATATTCACCTGTAAAAATGTGAACAATTCTCTTGCCTTCTACTACAATTCCACAATTCTCCAAAATTTTATCTCTTTGTATTAAATTTGCATGATAAATAATTATAGCCATACTTTTATCATCTCTCTCATTTAAGATTAAGCAAACCAAAATTCAGACTGAATTCCTAATTTTTTTAACCTTTCAATCACGTTCTCTGTTGTAACTCCCATTGCGATACTATCAGGAGACTCGACCGCCATTCCAGCGCATACTGTTCCAAATTCCGGAGCCGTCCTTAAAGATGTCTCTCCAAAGCAATGATCCTGCTTTCCTTTTTTAAAAGGATATCCTAAAGCGAAAGCTGAAATCGTTCCACCGATAAAGGCATCACCGGCACCTGTTGTATTAATGGCTTTTGCGGGGAACGGAAAAATTTGTTCTGTTCCATCCTGATCACAAACAAATGCCCCTTCTTTTCCGCAGGTGACCAGCACCGTAATATTGGGATTTAAAGTAGCTGCATAGCGATACAACAAATAAGGTAATTCTGAGACGGCAGCCTTTCGCTCTAAAATGGCCTCCGCTTCTTCTTCATTTACCGCCAGCAGGTCACAATACCGCAGCAAATCATTTTCACGCACCCAACCGCCTTCAGCAGCTGCAAAAGACAGGACACAAAAGCTTCCCTTTTCTTTCCCTATTTGAAGAAGCTCCATCCGACTTTCTAAAGAAACTTCCGGAATCGCCGCCACAATGGTATGCTCATCCACTCCGATCCTCTCCATACAGCTGCGGATATATTCCGGCGTTACCGCCTCTCCCGCTCCGTTTGACGCTGTAAAATTACAGCCCTCTTTATCCGGATATTGCAGGCAAACGCTGATGGCCGTTGGATAGTCTTCCCGTTTGTCAATAAAGTCCGTATCCATTCCACTTTGCTGCATCTGAGAGATCAACTGTTCACCGGCACTGTCATGACCAACGCAACCGATTGGATAAACTTTCTTATCAGGAGTCAGCATGACCGCAATATAATGAAACACAATATGTAACTTACAATAATCTTTGGCATCGCTTAAAATTACAAGCCGCGATTCACTCCGCCCAAGTGTACGGTTATCATTGGTATGAAAAAGCATTCCCGTACCAATTCCTCCGGTACCAACTATTTTGTTAAAACTACGCACTATACGTTAACTCCTTTAAACTGCCACTCCGGATGATGTGAAAAAGGATGATCTGCGGTTTCTTCGGTTGTAGTAATCAACGCATCCGGATGTTCCTGCAGTAATGTCATGGGATACTCCGCTATCGGCCCATCTGAAAACAAAGCAACACGTAATGCGGTTTGCTTCCAGGCACCCGTCGCAGAATAAACTCGAATTTTTTTAGCTTTCATACACTCTTTTACACCAAGAGTCACAGACATAGGCGGTTGGAACTGCCAAGCCGCTCCATACTCCCGTTGAGAAAGTGCTAAAATCGTATCAAAATTATTTTCCTGAATCCTTGCTGTTCCCTCTCTGATTTCCTCAATTGTAACTGGAACATATGGATTTCTTTTCGCCTGATTATAAGCAATGTGGCCATCCTGCCCCCATCCGCCCAATGTATAGTCAATTTCAACCTGTGCAATCATTTCCGAAATTTCTTTCACATTATCGGGCGTGAGATAATGTCTATTTTCCGGCAAAACCGCAAGCTCTTCATCAATGGGGCCATAAAAATAACGATCCATAAACGTTTTGAAATTAGAAGGATCCTCTTTAGGAAGTAATTTTCCCTCCCAGTCAAGATTTTCATCCATATGAAAAACAATCATATTCTTTAATGAAATACGCTCTGTGTTAACCATACGCGCAAATGGAGCATACCACTGTTTCGGTCCACAAGGCACAATCGCGCGAAAAATTCTTCCTTCTTTATTTGCGTTTTTTATTTCATCGGCAAAATCTCTCGCCATCACTTCGCCGAGCTCATCAGCGTCCTTTACAATTCGAAGTGGCACTTTTCTGTCCGGATGAGTCATTAAATCTTCTTTTTTAACACAGCACCAATCGTATAATTTCTTTTTAGATAACATAAAACTACTCCTTCTGGTCTTCCTTGTTTTAGGGGCCTGATTTCAGAAATTAAAGGACTCAGGTTCACCCAATATTAAATTACAAGGCTATTATAGGTTATCCTATTTTAATAGTCAATAGTATTTTTAAAATAATTTTAAAAATATATTTTCCCTATATTACTTAATATATTGACTTTTTATCTGAGGCATTTCCTGCTTGACAGAGCTTTTATTTCCTGATATATTAAAAATTGTTTAAAATATTACTTTTGTGACTGATTACGATAAAAAGAGGTTTAACATGTCCGTCAATATTAAAGACGCAAATAAGAGTGAAATAGCAAGTATTCTACGAAAATACAGTCCTATATCCGTTAAGGAAATTTCAGCAATCAGCAGTTTGAGTATTCCGTGTGTTACAAAATACTTAAACGAAATGATGGAAAAACATATTATTCTTGAAGCTGTCAATCCTGATACAGCATCTGGCCGAAAGCCAAAAATATACTCTATTGATCCAAACTGCCGCAATATTGTAGTGATCGATCTTGGAAGTTCTCCCGCCAAAATAGGGATTGCAGATTTATCTGGAAATCTTCTTTCTTATGAAACGTTTTCTTTTATCGATGAAAACAATCCAACTGCTTGCATCAACAATGTTATTGCTTTTGTTAAATCATTGTTAAAAAAGAACGATGTGACAGAAGAACACATCGGATGCATTGTAATCGGTAATCCAGGTGTTGTAAATCCAGAAAGTGGTGAAATGAGACTAAATGCAGATTTTGCTGTTTGGCATAATCTTCCAATACGCAATTTGTTTATAGACGCTTTTGAAAAACCAGTTTTAGTATATAATGACGTCAATCTTTCCGCCATCGGCGAAAAAATATACGGCGTTGGAAAAGGATACGAAAACTTTATTTATATTCGTGATGATGTTGGGTTAAAGGCCGGAATTGTAATAAATGGCACGCTGTTTGAAGGAGAACATCACGCAGCAGGTGAATTCGGTTTAAATTATTTGATCGGCAATGCTTCGCCCGCTTCTTCCCTTTTGAATTCCCAACGGGTTGAATCCAAAGTATCAATACAGGCTCTGATCAAAGAAGTTCAACAGAAAATGCCCGAAAATCCAAATGACGCTCTTTGGGCCTTATCTGGTAACAATCCCAAAGCAGTTACTGTCGATGTAATTCGTAAAGCGCTTGACACAACCGATACCTTTATCCATAAAATTATTGAAACCTATACGCAGCTTCTTGCCATCAGTATAGCGAATCTCACTTTGACTCTGGATATTGGACTGATTGTTTTCGGCGGTGAAATCATTCAACTGAATGACTATATTTTAAAACCTATGCGTTATATACTGAGTCGTCTTTTAGATTACCCACCTGCCATACTACTTTCGGAGCTGAATAATCAAGCTTGTATTTACGGAGCCATATCAAAAGGGCAGGATTTTTCTTATCAAAATTTATATTAAAATATCATTTGTAAAGAAGGTTACTCTGTAATGGAAATTGTACGTTTAAAATCATGCGATTTTGAAGAGGCGATTGACTTTTTGGACTTTGTTTTCAGCAAAGCCTATTCCCCTACTCATTTTCGCAAAATGTTGCCCTTATGTTATCAGCCAACGGATGAGCATATGAGTCATAACTTTGCGATACGAGAAAATGGGAAAATCCGCGCAATTGTAGGGCTTTTTCCAGCTCAAATTCAGGTTGGCGACGAAATTCTCAACCTGGGAGGAATCGGAGGAGTTTCTGCCCATCCCAACGATCGTGGCAAAGGATGGATGAAACTATTGATGAATCGCAGTATCGAGGAGATGAAAAGCACTAATACCGACCTTTCTTTTTTAATCGGATTAAGACAGCGTTATCAATAC
>CAUABB010000068.1 GCA_958427155.1 uncultured Oscillospiraceae bacterium
GTCCGGATAAGAGGATAAACACCTATAATATTTCACCTCCATAACCTGAGATAACTTAATTGTAATAGTAAAACATTTTGAAATCAAGGGGAGAATAATATGCTGAAAACAAAGCATGAGCGGTTTCATTACAAAACCGTGAAGGAACTGAGAGAGAAGCTTGAAACACTTGGCCTTTCTCTTCCTCTTTCAGATGATTTATCTGTTTTGGCAGAGCCTGTAAAGTTTGAAGGCAAAGAATTAAAAAACAGGATTGGAATCCAGCCCATGGAAGGGTGTGATGGGACGCGTGAAGGTGCTCCGGATAAACTGACGTTCCGTCGTTATGAACGTTTTGCCGCAGGTGGTGCTGGAATTCTTTGGATGGAGGCAATGGCAGTTTGTCCTGAAGGGCGTGCAAATCCGCACCAGCTTTATCTTTGTAAAGAAAATCTTTCGGCATTTCAGGAACTTTGTGGGAAAATTTCAAAGTCCGCTTCAGGGGGAGAACCGTATAAAATCGCTCAGCTAACCCATTCTGGACGATATTCTAAGCCCAATGGCGTTCCGGAACCAATGACTGCAACCAGAATCCCGTTTCTGTTTGCAGACCATAAAGACGAATATGAACCGGTGAGCGATGAATATTTAAAAGGGCTTATTCCCCGGTTTGTCGAAGCGGCAAAACTCGCCGAAGAAGCGGGTTTTGACGCGGTGGATATAAAAGCCTGCCACCGATATCTTCTTTCCGAACTTCTAGGGGCATTTAACCGTCCCGGTGAATATGGGGGAAGTTTTGAAAACAGAACCCGTCTGCTGTTTGAGATTATAGATGCGGTTCGAGCGGAAGTAAAGATGGATGTCGTGGTGCGTCTGAATATATACGATGCGATTCCTTATCCGTTTGGATTTGGAGTTTCCAGAGAGGATGTTCATCAGCCGGATTTGTCTGAACCGATTCGATTGATCCGTCTTCTTTATGAGCACGGCGTTCGTTTGATTGACTTAAGCTGTGGCAATCCATACTACAATCCGCACGTTGGACGTCCTTATGATCAGGGTGGATACCTTCCGCCAAGCCATCCGCTGGAAGACGATGTGCGGATGCTTGGATTAATTCGGGATGTTCACCGCTCTTGCCCACAGATGCTTGTGATGGCAACTGGATTTAGTTGGCTGAGAGAATTCGGAGCAAATGTTGCAGCAGGCTGTGTCAAAGAAGACTGGTTTCAGCTTGCGGGATTTGGCCGTCAGGCGTTTGCGTATCCGGACTTTGCGAATGATATCCTCGCCGGGGGAATGAAACGGGAAAAGTGTTGCATCTGTTGCTCTAATTGCACGGTGATGATGCGGGACGGCGGTGTGACGGGCTGTCCGGTTCGGGATTCTGAGGTTTATGCATCTTTTTATCATAAGGGGAGAACCGGAAAAGGATCTCCCGTAGGCAATATGATAAAGGAGAGTCTATTTTAACATGAAAATGTTTATGGTGAATGATCGAGCAGTAAAGATAAAAAAGTATGGTGCCGTTATTATGGGGAGTGGCGCGGCCGGGCTTTGTGCGGCAAAACGTCTGAATGATCTCGGGCAAACAGATGTTGTGATTCTCACCAACGGACTTTCCATGGGGACCTCATGGAATACGGGTTCGGAACAACGCAGGACAGTGTTTTCGAGGTAGCGCAGACTTTGTTTGACGGGGGAGCTGTGGATGGAGACATCGCGCTGACGGAAGCGGCTCTTTCTGCCCGATGTTTTTATCATTTGACTGATTTAGGTGTTCCGTTTGTTCAAAATGAATACGGGGAATTTGTCGGCTATAAAACCGATCATGATCCCAAAGCGCGGGCAGCTTCTGCGGGACCTTTAACCGTTCAGGAAATGTGCGGGGCGCTTTGGAGAGAAGTGAAAAAAAGAGGAATTCCGGTGGTGGAAGGAATTACACCACTGAAAATTTTAAAAGGGAAAGATGGAGAAGTTACCGGGCTTTTTTGTTTGAAGGAGACGGTGGACCGACAGGATAGAGAGTTTATCTGTTTCCTTTGCCAGAATTTGATTGTAGCTACAGGCGCTCCCGCACAGCTTTATGAAAAAAGTGTTTTTCCCGAGTCACAATTTGGGGCGACTGGGATCTGTCTTGAGGCGGGTGCTGCCGGGAAAAACTTGACAGAGTGGCAATACGGGCTTGCTTCTGTTCGGTTTCGCTGGAATGTTTCAGGATCGTATCAGCAGGTACTTCCCCGGTACGTTAGTACGGATTGGAACGGAAAGGACGAGCGGGAGTTTCTTTTGGACTGGATGGATGAAAAAAGTGTTTTGAATGCGGTCTTTCTTAAAGGATATCAGTGGCCGTTCGACGCTTCGAAGCTTGGAAAATCCGGCTCGTCCTGGGTGGACCTCGCCGTTTATACCGAAACGGTCTTAAAAGGGAGAAAAGTTTATCTGGATTATACCCAGAATCCTTTTCGGAAGTCCCGGCTTGAACAGGAGCTGCTTTCTGATGTGTGCAGGGAATATCTTACAGCTTCCGGAGCGCTACAGGATACACCGCTGGAACGTTTAAGGGCACTCAACGCTGACGCGGTTAAGCTGTACCTGAATCATGGGATTGATTTATCGAAAGAATATCTTGAAATTGACGTATGCGCTCAACATCATAATGGGGGACTCTCAGGAAATATCTGGTGGGAAACTGGAGTTTCAGGACTTTTTGCGGTTGGCGAAGTCAATGGAAGTCATGGGATTCGCAGGCCCGGTGGTTCTGCTTTGAACGCCGGCCAGGTCGGAGCATTCCGGGCTGCCGAAGAGATCGTCCGACGTGGAAAGAATCAAGATATAAAAAATATTTCTGAAGAGGATATCTTCAGACAGGTTTCCCCCGTTGTTCAGCTTGCCGAAAGCTGGATGAGAAAAACCGGCAAAGGAAACCTCAAAGAAATTGGGGAAAGATTTCGGCATTTAAACAGTAGCTATGCCGGCTTTGTCCGCAGTGCTGATAAAACAAGGATGATCGTTAAAGAAGCGGAAGAATTTTTACAGCATCCAGAACGGATTTGCCTGGATAGTACAGATCAGTTGGGAGAAGCGTTTCGCCTGTATGATATGCTAATTTGTACCGTTTGCTGTTTGACGGCAATGTTGGATTATATCCAGAGGGGAGGATTGTCGCGCGGTTCTTATCTGATTGCGGAAAAGCTCCCCTCCTTTGGGACAGAAGTCCAGGCGGATTTAAAATATCGGCAGAAAATTCAAGAAGTATACTGGAAAGATGGATCCGTACAGGTAGTTTGGCGTCCGGTCCGTCCGCTTCCGGAAAGTCCGCAGTGGTTTGAGCAGGTTTGGCGCGAGATGAAAAAACGGGAGGAAAGGCAATGAAATCACGTGCGATGGTATTAACCAAATTTAAACGGCCTTTAGAAATGGAGGAAATAGAGGTCCCCGCATTAAAAGAAGGGGAAATCCTTATTAAATTGGAAGCTTCCGGTATTTGCGGAAGCGATGTTCATATGTGGCAAGGGGAAGATCCTCGTACACCGCTCCCAATTATTTTGGGTCATGAAGGTGTTGGCAGAATCGCCGCTATGAAAGGGCCTCATACAACGGTAGAGGGAAAACCGGTCCGGGAAGGTGATCGGGTTTTATGGAACCGGGGAGTGAGCTGTGGGCATTGTTACGCTTGCAAAGTGCTGTTAATGCCCTGGCTTTGTGAAAACAGGAAAGTTTATGGAATTAACCGCCCCCGTTCGGAAGAACCTTATTTGAACGGGTGTTACAGCGAGTATATCATTCTTTCACCCGGGACGGATCTGTTTCGGGTAGAGGATTCGGTTGACCCTGCGATTTTAGTTAGCGCAAGCTGCTCAGGCGCTACCGCCGCAAATGCCTTTGATACGGTTAAGATCAATCCCGGAGATACAGTGGTTATTCAGGGGCCGGGGCCGTTAGGAGTATACGGGGTTGCGTATGCTAAAAAAATGGGTGCGAAAAATATTGCCGTGATCGGCGGTTCGCCGCAACGGCTGGAACTCTGTAAAGAGTTTGGTGCTACTCATCTGATTAACCGCCATGAAAAAAACGCGGCACAGCGGTTAGAAACCGTAAAAGAGATTACCCATGGTCGGGGGGCTGATGTGGTGTTGGAAGCTGCCGGAAGCAGGGGAGCCGCACAAGAGGTTTTAAATCTTGCGCGGTCTGGCGGACATTGTGTACTGACTGGTTATGCGCAGCCAGTTGGAGAAGAGGCGATCGATTTTTACAGCCAAGTAGTCAGAAAGCATCTGAAGATCCAGGGAATTTGGGTCAGTGATACACGTCATACTCTTCAGGCGATGGAGCTTGTACTGGGACAGCCCGATCTTTTTAGGAAGTTAATTACTCACCGTTTTACTCTGGAAGACGCAAATCAGGCGCTGGAGGCAATGCAGAAAAAACAGGCGTTAAAAGCAGTTCTCATCTTCTAGTAAGACGGAAATTAGGAGTTGCTTTTTTAGAACGTTGGAACGGAAAGGAAGGATTTTATTATGAAGCTGGGAATTGTGAGCGATGAAGTCAGCAAGGACTTAAAAGTTGCCGCAAAGTGGGCGAAGGAACGTGGGATCCGCAGGTTTGAACTTAGAAATGTTTGGGGGAACCGCCTTCCGGATGTTACTCAGACAGATCTTTTGGAAATAAAGACTCTTTTAAATGACTATGGAATACAGGTAACGGGTATTTCACCGGGAACTTATAAATGTTCCCTGCGCGACCCTGAGTTTGGTTCGCAGCTGGAACGGTTTTACCGCACAATGGAATGCGCGGATGTCCTTGGAGTCCGTAAAATAATCAGCTTTGGTGTAAAAAAGGAAGAGGAATTGCCCGGAGATAAAGAGCGAGTCCTTGAGACGCTTGAGATTCTCTGTCAGAAAGGGACAGAAAATGGTTTTACTGTCTGTCTGGAGAACGAACCCGGTTACTATAACGGCTTGCCAGACGAAATAGAAGAAGTTCAAAAGGCGGTTCTGCCGTATGGAGGCATGCTCAACTGGGATATGGGCAATCTTTTTATGTCGGGATTTTCAGCGTATAAAGAACATTATGAACGCTTTAAGTCTTATGTAGGGAGTGTCCATATGAAAGATTACCAGTTAAAGGACGGCGTTTGTGTTCCAATCGGAAATGGATGTATTGACTGGAAAGGTCAGATTGATGACCTGCTTCGGGATGATCTGCACCTGAACGGGGAAGAAGTGGATATGAATATAGAGACGCATTGTTCACCTGAATATGAACAGGCGACAAAGTGCTATGATTACATAAAGTCTGTACTGGGGGAACGTCTTGATGAAGTGCTCTGAAAAGTTAAGGCTATTGCTTGTAGGCGCCGGCGGGTACGGACATTTTTATCTAGAAGCCCTGGCCCGTCCTGAAATTTCTCGGAAAGTGGATTTTGCGGGGGTTGTAGAGCCATTTTTAAACCTAGAAGTCGAAACGGAATTGAAACGGCGTAAAGTACCGGTTTTTAAAGATATGGAGTCTGCCTATAAAATGCTGGGACGGGTTGATCTAACCTGTATTGTTACCCCACTTCCATATCATCTGGAACATATTAAAACAGCACTTTCCTATAAAAGCCATGTTCTTTGTGAAAAACCCGCTGCACCGGTAATGGATCAGCTTAAACCAATGATTGAGCTTGAAAGAAACGCCGGGAAATGCCTTGCGATTGGTTTTCAGTGGTCATTTGCGCCCGCTATGCTCCGCTGTAAACGGGATATCCTTTCCGGGTTGTTCGGAGATCTGATCTACGCAAAAGCTTTAATTTTATGGCCCCGCCCGGAAGCTTACTTCAAACGTGGCTCTGGGTGGGGAGGAAAACGCTGCGCTGAGGATGGAGCACCGATTAATGACAGCGTTGCTTCCAACGCTACGGCTCATTACTTGCACAATCTTTATTTTATGCTCGGCGACAGCATGAAAGAGGCCGCCCTTCCCGCTGAGATAGAGGTAAGCGTAGCTCGCGCAAACGCCATTGAAAATTATGATACCATCTGTATCCGCGGAAGGATGAAACAGGGGGGAAGTCTGCTGTATTTAGCGTCTCACGCGGTGGAGCATACTCAAAATCCATTGATAGAGTACCGCTTTGAAAAGGCCTCTATCCTTTATGATTGTGAGTCGAACCGGCTGACAGCTTATTTTAATGATGGATCCGTTAAAAAATACGGCGAGGTGGAGAGTGATGTCCATACCAAATTGGAGGCTGTTATTGACGGCATTCGGAAAGGAAATTATGAAAGCAGCATCTTCTGCACACCTTCTACCTGTAAACCTCATGTATGGACTGTTGACCACATTTTTTATCATGAAAAAATTTATCCTTTCCCAGCAGAACGACTGAACTTTTATTGCCCTGATCAGGACGATAAAAGAGGTGTGTATGTCGATGGGCTGGAAGAAGCTTGTCGAGAGGCATATCGGGAAAATAAATTCCTGAACTTTGCTGAGAAATTTTAGGAGATATCTGTGAATATCACTTGTTGATCAAGAAAAATCGACTTAATAAAATACGTTTAGACAAAAATATACAAAAAATACAATTTGTAATAAATTTAGCGATAGTAAAAGGGTGGGAATATACCCTACCCTTTTACTATCGCCAATTTATTTTATTGATTTGCGGCTGATAAAACCTTTTCTTGAGATTGGTTTTCTTTCAAATGGTTTTTTCCGTTTTTTACTGTGTAAGTTACTTGCCAACCCTCAGGACAGCGTTTGAAACGAAGATATGCTGAAAACTCACCATGTGTTTTGCAGGTAGCTTCTACCCAATATCTACCATCCAGAGAACTTTTCCAGCGGGAGTGTTTTAGTAAAAGTTGTCCGCAGACAGGACAACAGAAACGGTCGACTTTTGTGGCAGATAAAGCAGCTTTTTTTGTTTGAAAAACTCCCAGACGTTTCACCTTTTTTACTTTTTGAGGGCGCATACTCCAAAGCATTTGCTCATATTTCGAAATTCCCTCGTATAGATTCAGACGACAGGCAACTTGAGCGGTGTAGTAGGCATCATTCAAAGCGTTGTGAAACTGATGGTCTGGATGAATCCCAAAAGTATTTAATGCATATTCCAGGGAACGTTGGTTTTTTTCCTCTCCTATTTGACGATTGAAAATAACCTGAAGATTATACCATTGATCGCACCAGGCAGTGTCTATACCATAAAAAGCAAGATTCTGCTTTAAAATTGGAATATCATCGTATCCCCAGGTAAAAAAGACAAAGTCTACTCCACACCATTGCATAAAACGAAGCGCTTCCTCTTTAAAATCATTTCCGGACGCAATTTCATTTTCGTCCACACCAGTCAATTTTTTTACCATGTAATGCAGGCGTTTATAGTGCTGGAGTCGGATAGTAGCCTGAAAATGATCGGTCAATTCAAAATTGCAGTTTAGTTTTACAGCACCAATTTGAAAAATTTCAAAAGGCAACTGTTCTCCAACTTTTAAATATGAAT
>CAUABB010000069.1 GCA_958427155.1 uncultured Oscillospiraceae bacterium
CCGTCAACGGTATCAAAAGCGCGTTTATGCTCTCTATAAAAGCGGTTATTCATTAACAGTCACCTCCGATTCAGATTCTTTTTCCGTGCCGCCGGATAAAGGGGCGGAAAGAAGCCTACCGGACAAAAAACGCGCAGAAATCCGCCCTCCAGCACGTTCTAAAGCCGGAACCAAGGCGTTGGAAATCATCAACGCAAATACAACACTTGTCTCGCTCGCAGCAATATAACGCGTCACCATCGTTCCAATCCCGATTAAAACGCCATATAAAACCTGTCCCCATTTATTTTTAGGAGAAGTAACCGGATCTGAAGCCATAAAAACAACCGCAAAGGCAAATATACCGCTAATCAATTCATAGGCAACAGAATGAATGCCGTCATTGCTTGTCCTTGGGAACAGAAACGCGACCACCGAAAGAGATATCACAGCACTGAAAACGATTCTCCACGCAATAGTTTTCCGAACAATTAAATAAAGAGCACAGGCCGCGATTACAAAGATTGCCGTTGCGCCAATCGGTCCTGAATAATTAATAAGCAGTGTGTTCATAGTATTGATTGCGGGACTTCCACCTGCGTCAAGCACCGAACCTGGCGAAGACTGCATTGCCACATTAACCGGGCCAAACCACGGGACATGCGTATAAGGCGCTGGGTACTCAAACACCAATGTGGGAAAGCTGATTGACACAAAGGCCAAACCCGTTGCAGCCGGATTAAAAATATTTTTCCCGGTACCGCCAAACGGAAATTTTGCCACAACAATTGCGGCCAACATTCCATAAATTGAAACCCAATAGGGCGTAACAGCAGAAAGGCACAGGGTAAAAACTATCGCGGTCAACACCGGATCAAGCGAAAGTCGACTTCCCTTCTCCTTACCAAGCAAACGGTTGCAGAGATACTCAAAAACGATAGCCAACAGTACTGTAAACGCAGTCATAAACAGCACCCGCAACCCATACAAATATATCGACATTGCCAATACAGCAAATAAAGTAATCAACAAATCCGTTTTCTGAGATTTTGAAGCTTTTAAAAGCACAGACAATGAACCTCCTTTCACTCAATTACATATGATAGATTATAGCAAAACCTCTTTTTGCTGGAAAACGCCAGAGAGACTTTTGTTTCTCTCATCCTGACTTTGAAACAAATAAAGGCCAATATTGGTATAAACCGTCCAGGTATCCTAATATCGGTTGGTAGGCGAAAAGACAAATCAAACTGGTACGGCAAAAACTGCCGACCCGCAATGGAGCTGAATACCTTGAAAATAGAGCTTGTAGACCAGAAAACGGTTAAAATAACCTTAGATGAAAATGACCTTGACGAGATGGCGCTCTCCTTTCATGATACCGAAGGGGCTCCCCTGGAAACCAAGCGTGCAGTATTAAGTTTAATTTCAAAAATCAAGGAAGAAACCGAACTGGACCTGACAGGGGGAAAGCTATTTATCGAAGCGTTTCCAGACGCAAATGGTGGATGCGTTCTTTATGTCAATGTAATCGATCGAGGACATGGCGGACTCCATACCAAAAAGACAAATCTCGAGTTCAACAGTCCTCTTATGTTCCGCTTTAAAGACCTCTCAAGCCTGTTGGGGGCAAGTGAACGCCTCTTCACTCAATACAGCCATTTAATCCGTAAAAGCAGTCTTTACCTGTTGGATCAGGAATACTTCCTCGCCCTGCGCTCCTTCCTAAAAACCGACGACAAACTTATAAAACTTCTAAGCGAATACGGACACTACTTTGGAAAAGGGGATATTAAACTCTCCTTTATTAAAGAACACGCACGCCCATTAATTGAAGACGCCGCTGTCGAAACACTGGTAGACTATGTCTGCTAACCTCGCAAAGACTTAACAGCCAATACCGCATTTTCGCTTCGGAACAGATAAGAACCCGCTACCAGAACATTCGCACCGGCCTCTACCGCAAGTTTCGCAGTCTTCTCATTAATCCCACCGTCCACCTGAATATCAAGCGGAATATTTTTTTCTACCGCATATTCTCGGACGGTGCGGATTTTTGGAAGGACTTCATTCATAAAACTCTGGCCGCCAAAACCAGGCTCCACTGTCATAATCAACAACATATCAATTTTATGTAACAACGAAAAAATCTCTGAAGCAGGCGTGGATGGACGAATTGACACACCAACCCGTTTCCCCGCAGAACGAATCCTTTCTATCACTGCTTCCGGAGGGGACTGGCTCTCCAAATGAAACGTAATACCATCCGAACCTGCTGCGGCAAACCGATCTATATAGGGGAGTGGATTAAGAATCATCAAATGTGTATCAAAAAATAGACGAGTCACCTTTCGAATGCTTTTAACAACTGGCAGGCCAAATGATATATTGGGGACAAAAACGCCGTCCATCACATCAATGTGCAGCATATCTGCCCCTGCTTTTTCCATTCTTACGATTTCATTACCCAAACTGGTAAAGTCGGCCGCCAAGATGGAAGGCGAAACCAAGATTCCCATAATACCTCCGAAACACCGCCGAATAGCGGCTTTTATTATTTATATTATATAATATATAAATTTTTCTATATACGCATAATTATACAATTGTATTTTAATATACTTTTATTCATTCGTCAATCAATACCAGCTCGGACAGACAAAAAGAAGGATAAATTTTTTGTAAATTCTTCCATTGCTCGTTCTCTCAGGAAAAATTTGTTTGACAATTTTATGGAGTGTTATATACTTATAAGTATCATAAAGATGTAGACAGATCATCGAATGAGACAATTGACACAGGAGGCCATTATGCAAAAAAAGTTGTTTGAAAAAATGGGGATTGAGGTGTCACGCCTCGGTTTTGGCTGTATGCGTTTCCCCACCAAAACTGACGGAACCATTGACCGAGAAAAATCTCTCGATCTCATCGACTATGCCTACCGTCATGGGGTCAATTATTTTGACACCGCTTACCGGTATCACGAAGGGGAATCAGAAGAATTTGTAAAGGAAGCCCTTTCTCGTTATCCAAGGGAAAGTTATTATCTTGCCACCAAATTTCCTATTGGTTTTATGCCGGAAGTTTCTGAGGAAGCAGTTGATAAAATTTTTGATGAACAGTTGAAAAAAACCGGTGCTGGTTACTTTGATTTCTACCTTGTACATGCTTTAAGTGCGCCAAACTTTCAGCGGATGAAAGATTTAAAGGTCTTGGAAAAGCTGGAAAAAAGAAAAGCTGCTGGACAGATTCGGCACCTTGGTTTTTCTTTCCACGACACCCCTGCTGTATTGCAGGAAATCGTAGATTATTATGACAAATGGGAATTCTGCCAAATTCAGCTCAATTTTCTTGACTGGACATATCAGGACGCCAAAGGCCAGTACGAAATTCTAACTCAAAAAGGCATTCCTGTAATCGTTATGGAACCGGTTCGGGGTGGTGCTTTTGCTGAGCTTGGAAAAGAGTCAGACGAACTTTTAAAAGCGGCACGTCCAAACGATTCCATTGCTTCATGGGCGATGCGTTACTGTGGTTCTCTTCCAAACGTACATGTCATACTGAGTGGAATGACCGAGATGTATCAGGTGGAAGATAATGTAAAAACCTTTGAAAATTTTGAGCCATTCACCCAGAAAGATTATGAGCTAATAGAAGAGGTTCTGAAAATAAGGGAGAGAACCCGTACCATTCCTTGTACCTCTTGCAGATATTGCGTGGAGTACTGTCCGCAGGGCATTGATATTCCAGAAATGTTTTCAATCTATAACCGTTACATGATTACCGGTTCCTCTTACGCTCTGAATGAGGATATCAACTCCACTGGTCCGAAAAACCTGCCGAAAAATTGTATTGGGTGTGGAGCCTGTGCGGAACATTGCCCGCAGAAAATTGAAATTCCATCCCGAATGCAGGAAATTGACCAGGCGATAAAAACGCTCTAAAACAGGTTATAGCCTTCCCGCAAAAGGGAAGGCTTTTCCCTTTTCTGTCAGATTAATTAGAATTAGAATGGATGTTTAAACATGGAAACAGCAATGATTGTACTGTACCAGGCCATCGTCATGTTTTTGATGATTGTAGTCGGGTATCTCTGCTATAGAATCCGCCTTATCTCTGCAACCACCAATATTCAAATGTCTAATATCCTGCTGCTGGTTGTGAATCCCTGCATTATTTTTATTTCATTTCAGACTGATTTTGATGCCCGGTTAGTACAGGGACTGCTTGTTGCAATTGGGCTGTCTCTGCTTTCTATTGTCCTGATGCAGTTGATTACCCGCTTTGTACTTAAAAAAAATCCAGAGGAGCAGTACAAGGTGGAACGTTTTGGTTGCATCTACACCAACTGCGGGTTTTTTGCTACTCCTTTGGTGTTTGCCATGTTCGGCAGTGAAGGTGTACTTTATATTACAGCTTATATTGCAATGACCAATTTTTTTATGTGGACACAGGGAATTGGAGTCTTTACCGAAAAAATGAAACTCAGAGAGTTGATTAATTGCCTGAAAGCTCCAACTATTATCGCGATCTTTTTAGGGGTCCTCCTTTTTTTCTGCCGGATTCGGATTCCGGATTTTCTTTACGATCCGATCAATTTTATCGGCAGCATGAATTCTCCACTCGCCATGATCATAGCCGGCGCTTTTATCGCACAGACCAATATTTTAAAAGCCTTTACTAAACTGAGACTCTACTACGCAAGCTTGATACGTTTACTCATAATCCCCCTGATCTGTATCTTTCTGTTCATTTTACTTCCAGTTGACCGGATTGTGGCTCTCACAGTACTGGTCGGCGCAGCGGCTCCCTGTGCGGTTTCAATTATGATGTTTGCAGCAAAATATCAATGCGATGAAAAATACGCTGCAGAATTTTTCAGTGTCTGCACCCTTTTGAGTATTGCTACTATCCCTTTGATGTGTTTTCTCTACGAATGGTTCAGCACGCTCATCATACCGCTGCTTCCCTATTAACGTAAGAGCCGCTGGGGCAGAAAATTACAGCCGGGATTTCCCAACTGTATATTCTGCAATGACCCAGCGGCTCATTCTATAAAAAGCAGGCAAGTGCAGCAACTAACGCTTCTGCGCGGGGAAGCTATTCAAGGGGAAGTTTTTCTTCCACTTCCTTCCGCTCGCCCGCTGGTTTTCCTGCTTAATTTCATAGTATGCAGAAAACCATCAGAAAGCGACAGGAAAAAAACTCATGTATAGCTTGCCATCCGAACGTAAAGCGAGAGGAGCCAAAACAAATTGGCTCCTCTCGCTTATTTTTACCGTTTACAAACTTAAACCGGGCAATAAAAGACAAAACCCTACTTAACCCTCAACCACGGAACTCATATCCTGCAGTCCCCGATCCTCCTGAAGGCTGAGAGTGACAGAAAAAGTTCTACCTGCATTGCTGGAGGTCTGTCGATAAATATCCAACATAATTGTATCTCCAGCCTTTTTCGTTTTTAAAACTTCAGAAAGATCGCTAAACTCAGCCATCTCCGCTCCGTCCGCTTTTGTTATGATATCTCCCACTTGCAGTCCCTTCGAGACGGCATCTGAAGACGTTTCAATTGAAACAATCCGGAGTCCTTGAGGAATACCATACATATTAGCCAGCACTTCATCAATTGGCGTTACCGTCACACCAATTTTTACTCGATCTTTGACGTATCCATAACTGATCAAATCATCAATAATTGGCTTTGCTTCATCAATTGAAATAGAGAATCCAATTCCCTCAAATCCGGTTGCAACAATTTTAGAAGAATTGATTCCAACAACCTGACCATAAAGATTCACCAAGGCTCCGCCGGAATTTCCTGGATTAATTGCTGCATCCGTTTGAATACAGTTCAAGGCATATCCAGTATCCGCCGAAGATGTCACCAGACGATTTGTAGCCGACACAATCCCTTGTGTAACGCTACCTGCGTACTTAAGTCCTCCTGGGTTTCCAATCGCGATTACTGTCTCGCCTGTAACCAATTTGGAGGATTCACCAAACTGCGCGGCTGTCAAATTTTCCTTTTCTATTTTAATTACCGCAAGGTCTGTTCTGGCATCGGCGCCAATAAAGGTCGCTTCATACTCATCTCCATTTTCCAGTACCACCTTGACCGCCTGCGCATCATCTATCACATGTTCATTGGTGATAATGTATCCGTCCGAGGTCATAATGATCCCAGAACCTTCACTGGCCGCTTTCAGACCACTCTCTTTGGTATAAGCGACCACACCAACTACAGAAGGCTTTACTTTTGCAGCTACCTGAGGGATTGTAAGCGGTCCGTCCCCCACTACAGAAGAGCTTGTATCTGGGGTCTGATTAATAACCAGACTGGGGCCATCTTCTCTCAACGACGTTGACAGATCATCAGCCGCAGAAGATCCCTGAGTCAGAGTATCATCCTCCCCACTCCAGCCACGAAACAAAACAAACCCCAGGGCTGCTAATGTAACAACCAAAACACAGCTAACCGTAACAGAAAATATTTTTAAGCCTTTATTATACTTGTTTTCTTTAACTTTTTCCAATTTTTGTTTTTTCTTTTCACGTCGGGAGTTTTTATGACGCAATGGTTCTACATCATCCCAACGAAACCCCTGTGGAGTAAACGGCTGTGTTTCAAACCCGGTTTTTGTCTCAGTATCCCAAGCGCTGTTGGAGTTCAGGTTTTCATATTCATGTTTCTCTTCCGTATGCACATCTTCCGAGGCCTGGTCACTAACCTCTTTCCCATTTTGCCGCTCGTACTCATCAAAATTCATTCAGTCTCACCCATTCTATTACCATTTAAATCCTTGTGGACACAATAAAAGTATAACCAAAAACAAAGAAATCACTCTATTAAATTTCCGGCTCTCTTCCCTTTTTCAGTGCTTTTGACATCCTCCCACTCGGAATATAAAACTCAAATTCACAATACTCTCCTTCTACCGAGCGGACAGTGATTTCTCCACCATGAAGATTGATAATAGAGCGAACAATATAAAGGCCCAATCCAACTCCGTTTTTATCAAGGCTTCTTGATTTATCACTCTTATAAAACCGTTCAAACACGTGCTCAACCTCTTCTTTTGAAAGTCCCGCACCGCTGTTACGAATACAAATATAACTTTTTCCTCCTTCTGTTCGGAAAAAGAATGAGATTGTGCCTTCTTCATTCACGAATTTGACAGCATTTTCAATCAGGTTATAGACAACCTGATGAATCAGATCCTTATCAGCCGCAACAATCACTTTATCACGGTCAAGCCCTTCTATATTGACACGTTTGGTTTCAATAACTGATTCAAAACTAAATAATGTTTGAAGGATAATATCTAACACATCAAAATCTGTCTTTTTAATCTGAACCTCTCCACTCTCAATTCGGGACATGTTAAGCATGGCACGAACCAGCCGAGAAAGTCGCTTGACCTCATCCGAAACAATGGCAAGATACTCCCGTTCCTTTTCTTTGGGAATCGTTCCATCCAATACGCCA
>CAUABB010000070.1 GCA_958427155.1 uncultured Oscillospiraceae bacterium
AGCAACTCACTGCCCAAATTGGTATGCGCCATTTCCCTGCCGCGAAACCGCACGGACACCTTCACCTTATCTCCGCCTTTCAAAAAGCGAAGCGCATGATTAACTTTTGTGTTGAAATCGTTTGTGTCTATATTTAAAGACATCCGAATTTCTTTAATTTCAACCGTTTTTTGATTTTTCCGTGCCTCTTTTTCCTTCTTCGCCTGTTCAAAACGATATTTGCCGTAATCCATAATCCGGCAAACCGGCGGCTGAGCCTGTGGAGCAATTTTGACCAGATCAAGATTTTTTTCAAGCGCCTGACGCATTGCCTCAGACGTTGCAACAATTCCTATCTGCTCTCCATCAGCTCCAATTAAGCGCACCTCTTTATCACGAATTTCTTCGTTGATCTGCAGCTCTTTGTTGTTTTTGTTGTTAATAACCCAGCACCTCCATGCCACACTGTTTAAAATAATAAAAGCGCAGACAAAACCGCCTGCGCTCACAATACCCGTTCACAACTCCTGTGAAATGTATTAACCACGGAGCAATATGCTCATAGGTGAGAACAATACGGTTCTGCTTTGTTTTCTTTATTATACTTGGCTTTTTTCAAAAAGTCAAGAGTCTATATCGGTTAATTCTAACTCTTTTGAAAGAGAAAAAGAGTAAATAATCGATTGCCGGACAGGACGTCCAAAGCTTTTGGAAAGTGCACGACCATAAAGGTTAAGCTGGGCACGGTAACGTTCATCAAGCTGTTCCGGCTTATCAACCCGATCAGTCTTATAATCCACAATTATTAGTCCATCTTCTTCTACAATAACAGCATCAGCAACTCCCTGAATTAACACCGTTTCTTGATCAGCCCCTGGAACATCATAAAGCTCTGAAGCATTTATTTCATACATAAACTTATATTCCCTATAGAGTGCTGAACCGGCATTTCTCATCTTTTCAGCAATTTCTGAACATAAAAAATCCTTTATTTTTTGGATATCTAGTATCTCTGCCTGCTCTTGAGTCAAAAAAGCTGCCTCAATTTGACGTGCAATTTCGTCCTCCAAGCACTCTGCCGCCTCTAAATTAATATGCTGCATAAAGCGATGAAGAATTGTTCCTTTTTCTGCGGCGGAAAATCTTTTTTCCCTCAAAAAAGCGGGCTTGGCCAGAACAATATCTCCTTCTACCATTTTCTTTGTCACCTGGGTAACTGTCATTTTTCCAGGAAGATTGGAAATTTTCTCATAAGGATAATGAAATTCAACCTGTTCCTGCAGATGTTTTAGAAACACATCATCCACCTTAGAAAAATCTTCAACCTGAAATTCTTCCACATCTTTTTCCGCCACTGGTGAATAGAAAGAAAGTCGAATCCCACTTTTTTTCAATGGAAAATCTGAAAAATTTATATTGAGAATTTCATGAAGTTCCGTACTCCCCAGCATCGCCGCCAAAATCCACTCTCCAAAACTTTTCATTTTACGGAGCGCAAAAGGAAATGGGGGAAAAGCCCCGCCAGATTTTCGAGCAATTTTTTTAACTTCGGCAGAAAAATTCATGCTGGATAAAACAAGGATCAATTTTTCTCTCGGACGGGTTAAAGCTACATAAAGTACTCTGAGTTCTTCTGCCAGCATATCATGGGATATTGAACATCGAAGCGCCTCATACGGAAGTGTTGCATAATGCTTCAGAGTTTCCGGTTCTCGAATTTTAAACCCAATTCCCTGGGTTGGATGAAGCAGGATTTCTCCCCGTAGATCCAATGTATTAAACTGTTTATTCAAATCCGCCACAAAACAGATCGGGAACTCCAAACCTTTTGAGCGATGAATACTCATCAATCGAACTACATCTGCCTTTTCGTTGACTACATTTGCAGCCACAAAATCCTGCCCACGTTCAACCATCCGATCTACATAACGGATAAACCCAGAAATTCCCCGATACCCGGCATCTTCATAATGGCAGGCATACTCCAGTAGAAGTCTCAAATTTGCCGCACGCTGTTCCCCAGTCTGTGAAGCGCTGACAAAAGCCATAAATCCCGTTGTATCATAAATAAACTGAAGTAATTCGTCTAAACGACTTATCACACTTAAATTCCGCAGTCGCTCAAGCTCTTTTAAAAAAGCGCGACTTTTTTCATCTCCGTTTTCTGCATAAGCCTTTAGCGCAAAATAAAGAGGTTCCTTATTGTGGCTGGTTCTTATCTCCGCAGCTTCATCAGGGGTAAAACGACAAAGAGGAGACATCATCACCGCTAATAACGGAATATCTTGAAGTGGGTTATCCAGAACTTTAAGAAGGTTTAATATAGTTGACACTTCTTCAGAATCAAGATAACTGAGAGACGCATCATTCCAAAGAGGAATACCCTGACGGCGAAATTCATTCTCAAACAAAGGAGCACGATCCTTCATGGAACGAAGCAGAATACAAAAATCTCCGAAGCGGCACTGACGTAGTCTTCCTCGATCGTTAATCTGAATTTCCTGTGCAATCATTCTTTTTATTTCATTGGCAATATGCCTTGCCTCATAAACTACCCTTTCTTCCTCAACATCTTGAATTCCCGCATAATCAATTACCTGAAGTTCTGCTTCATATCCCGAATTTTCTGAAAATTTTGCCATCGGCTTTAAAGATTCTTGGGTATAATCCACATCACCAAGACCTGGGCTCATCAGACAACTAAAAAGGTAGTTAACCGCATTTGTTACTTCCTTTCTACTGCGAAAATTTGCATCCAGATGAATCCCGGAGGGATAATGTAAACCATCATAAGGAAAAACGCGTTTGCTTCGCCTTAGGAAAAGTTCCGGCATCGCATTTCGGAACCGATAAATACTTTGCTTGATATCACCCACTAAAAAAAGATTTTCCTCATTATGGGAAAGCGCGCGAAAAATCGCATCTTGTACCTCGTTGATATCCTGGTATTCATCAACCAAAATTTCATCAAAACGGGTTTCATATTCTTTGGCAAGCTTTGTTTTTATCATTTTTTCTCCTGCCGGAACCGCCAAAATTTTCAAAGAAAGAAGTTCAAGATCAGAAAAATCCAGCAAATTTTTCTGGTGTTTCTCCTCTTCCAACAACTCATAAAACTTTCTGACTGCATTAAAAAGAGCATGCATAATCGGTAAAATCCGATCTAAATCTTTTTCAATTTCTTTATCAACAGAGCAACGAAGTAAAAGCTGCTTTATTTCTTCAAGTTGTCCTTTTATTACATTTCGTACTTCTCCCAACTCATCCTTTTTATTCTGATCGTCATATTTACGAAGCGGCCGAAGCGATGAAAAACTGTGTTCAGAAGCTAGAGAAACCGCAGCATCCCAACAGTTTAGTTCAAGTTCATTTTGAAGGGAGCAGAGAAAATTATAATCATTTTCAAAAGCCGGAAGATAGCACTCTTCCAACATAGAGTCTCCCTTTATTTCATTAAAGGCATGTTCGAAAAGCGCTCGACAGACTGCCAAGGCATCTTTTATTTCTTCAGATACCGTCTCAATCCATGGGAACTTCTTAGTAGAAACTGCATGGCGATAACTTTCTTCCTGTTCATCCAACCATTTTAAAGGAAAAGGATGGGAACGAATAAAATCATAAATCGTTAAAATCTGGTCAGATAAAAGGCGGTCATCCTTGGAAGAGAAAAATTCAGCTAAATGTATAAAATCTTTTGTTTCGCTTTTATAGCCTTCTTCTAAAACCTGTTCAACTGCCTGCTGTTTTAATAGAGCAATTTCAGTTTCATCCGCAATCCGATAGTCTGGTGATATATCAAGAAGTTCAAAATTATCTCTTAAAAGTTCTCCACAAAAAGCGTGGATCGTACAAATATGAGAATGAGAAAGTAAAAGCTGCTGTTCCAACAAAAGTTGATTTTCCGGTTCTTCTGCAATCCGTTCTGAAAGGACAGCGGAAATTCTCTGTTTCATCTCAGCTGCCGCAGCTTTAGTAAAGGTAACAACTAGCAATCTATCTGCTGGGACAGGCCTCTTTTCTCGTGTAAGCAGACGGATCACCCGTTCAACCAAAACCGCAGTTTTTCCGCTTCCAGCAGCCGCTGAAACCAGTACTCCCCCTCCTTCAGCCTTAATTGCATGAAGCTGACTTTCAGTCCAGTTTCTGTCCGGCATTCTGACCTCCTCCGATCTCTTCAAAAAATTTTCCTTTATCCAGATCTTTGACCGGTGGATTTTTTGAAGCAGTATTTTTATGGCCACAAACCGATCCATAATCGCAGTAATCACATGGCGGCCTACCTCCACTGCTATAAGCCGGAGAAGCTCCTATTTCACCCGCGTGGAGCTCTTCGGCCATTTTTAAAATTAAAGAGTCTATATACCGCTCCATCTTTCCAAGTTCTTCTAATTTTAATAGAGATGAACGTTTTCCAAAACTACCGTCCTTTTTTAATTCCACGGGAATAAAAATACCTTTTCCACCCTGTTCCATCGCATTCACCACATCCGGATCTTCAAGAACAAATCCACTCATTTTATATTGAGCGAGCTTCTGTTTTTCTGTCTCCTCACCGGAAGCGCTACGCGGCAGAGCGGGAACAGTCTCCCCCGCTGGCATATACAAGACGCCTGCCGGAAAAACGTTTTCATATTTTTTCTTTCCGTTTCTCCAAAGGATAAATAAATATAAAATCATTTGGAGGTTCAATCCATAATAGACATCACTCAATTTAAATTTCTTTGTTCCTGATTTATAATCCACTACCCGAACAAATTTTTTGCCGTTGATTTCACAAAGATCCACCCGATCAATTGTTCCGCTGACAAGGATTTCAGAACCGTCAGCAGTCTGTAGTCGGAGCGGAGAAAGATTTGCATCCTTTCCGACTTCCAATTCAAAATCAACCGGCTTAAAAGCACTTTGTCTGAACTCAGCAATTAAACGAAGAATAATTTCGCTAACTGTTTTTTGCAAGCGATAAAAAGAGGCAAGAAAGCGTTTTGACTTTTCAGCGTCTCCTCCCATAACTTCTTCCATATAACGTTTCAAATAACGACCCACATTTTCTTTTACCTCATTTTCAGTCAGCTTTAACATGGTTTCCCCATATTCTGAAACAAAACGGTATAAAATGTCATGGGTAACATTTCCCCGCTCCATAGGGTTAAATTCAGCTCTGTTTCTTGGCAAAACATTTAATCCGTATCGACAAAAATAAGAAAAAGGGCAGCGGTAATAAGCTTCCACCCTGGAAGGAGATAGATAGATTTTGTTGCCAAAAAGCTTTTTCGCAATCTCCGAATTTTGAATTTCAAATTTTCTGGGTTGCATAGCGTGTTCCAGAAGGGCGAGACGGCTTTCAAACTGAGATTTCTGTCTAAAATAGAAAGAAAGCGTTTTAGAAGCATCATTTTTTTGAGAATACTGACGCGCCAAAACCGAAAAAGAAGTTTCTTCTGACCGACAGAAAAAAAGCGGGGATACATCCTCATATTGAGTAGACAAAAGTTTGGGGTAAATCCGGAATAGCTGATTAAGAAGTTCGGAAGGCTGCCTAATCTCCCCTGCAATATCGGCGCGACGACTAGTCAAAAGCAAGTCATTCATAGGAGCCGAAAGAGCTTTATAGGCAATAAATCGTTCCTCAAGAACTTTTTCTTTAAAATCCCCCTGCAGTTCCAAACCCAGTTTTGATAAAGCCATCCGTTCCTCGTCCCGAAGCAAAGTACCATTTGAAGGAACAAATGGAAAGACACCGTCATTTACTCCCAGAATGACCAACGCTTTTGGTGAATCAACCCGCATCCGATCAGGCGAACCGACCATAACGCAATCTAATGTTTGAGGGCGGTCAGCAAGATCGCTAGTCTGTACCGCCAAGGCAAACAGTTCAGAAAAACGCTGCAAATCCATCCGGATCTCTCCCGCCGTCGCGACCATCACATCAAAAATTTGCATCAGTAATTCCCATACCCGTGAATATGTATCAGCAAGGTCATTTTCCCCTTTTGTACGACAATCAGCAATTGCCCGTTTCAACCCTTTTAAGAATCCAAGCTCTTCCAAAAGATGATAGAGAGCAGAAGTCAACTCCCTGACAGTTGTACCAGAAGCATGAGAAATAAAATGCAAAAACGGTTCTACAACCTGTTCGCGAATCTGATTGAGCGATTTTAAAACCTGTCTGTCCTCTTCTGTCAATTCGCCCTTAAATCCTCGCGGATTTGCGGTAAACTCAAATTCCCATTTTGTTCCAGAAATATTCCAAAGATATGCATAGTTTTCCAGCTCTGAAATTTCTTCTACCGTAAACGGGAGCATGTGACACTTTAGCATTTCAAAAAAGCTTCCGGTTTCCAGATGACTAACCGCGGTTTCGAGCACTGCCATCAGAAAACGTGCCGGTGGAAAATTTTCTATTTCAAATCTGGTATCCAGGAAACAAGGTATTCCGTATTTCTCAAATGCAGGTTTAAGAACCCGTTCATATTCTGAAAGACTGCGGCACATTATTGCAATATCTCGATACCGATACTTTTTTTCACGCACCTGCTCCAAAATCCAGGACAAAGCATAATCGACCTCATCATACTCATTAACAGCATAATAAGTCGAAATTGCCTTAACCTTTCCCTCGTAAGGCAGGACATCGCCACGAAAAACGTTCCGTTCCAGATATTTGAGTTCATCTTCCCTAAACCGATAATTTTGTTTCAGGCAAACCGGTCTGGAAATTTTTATCCTTCTTTCGGTCGCCATCCGTTTAAGCCTATCTGCCGTTTTTTTAACAACATTAAAAAGAGAGGACTTTTCATCTTCAAGGTCCATACAAAGGGTGACAATACAGTCATCTGCCTGTGAAAATATTTCCTCAATGATGTCAAATTCAGGCTTCGTAAACCCTTTAAACTCATCAAAAAATATTGTATACCCTTCAAAAAAATGATTTTTGCGAACCAACTCCAAAGCTTTTGCAAAATCATCTAAAACATCCCGAAAAGAACACTCCAAAAGTCCTTGATACACGGAATAGAGTGTTGATATCTCATTTAGCTTTTCACCAGAGGAACTTTCTTTTAATGCCAGAGACGCCTCCTCGTACTGCCTCGGTGTAACACCGTTCACCTTAAGTTCCTCAATGGTTTGAAGTGCTGACAAAAGAAAAGATCGAGAATGCGAAACACTTCGATAATGCACCAAAGTATCAGAGATCTCCCGAAGCGCTAAATCCATTGTCAAAATTTTTGCGGTTGAATCGGCATAATTTCTGATATTTCCTCCGTAAAGCTCGAATATGCGGTGACAAAGGCGGGTAAAACTGTAGACCTCAAGATGAGAAAATGCGTGCTCGCCCAAATACGAAAGTAATTTCCGCTCTGTTTCAAATGAAAACTGTTCCGGAACAATCAGCATCACTTTTTTATTTTCGTTCACGAGCTGTTCAATTTTCCGATAAATTTCCTGAGTTTTTCCGACTCCGGAAGCTCCGTACATCAGTCT
>CAUABB010000071.1 GCA_958427155.1 uncultured Oscillospiraceae bacterium
TTTCAAATTTATTCCATGCGTCAATTTCCACATTCATATATATTTCCTCCCGGTTATTTTATCTGATAATAAAATTGTAGCCGGCAAAAAAATAAATATGAATGGAAATATCTCCTGAATATGGGGTTAAAGCCCAAAATTTTTCATAAACCGTTCGTTATTTCGCCAATCATTTCTCACTTTAACCCAACACTGTAAATTCACCTTTGTTCCTAAAAACTTTTCAATTTCCCGACGAGAATCAGTTGCGATTTGTTTCAGCATCGTTCCATTTTTCCCAATTATAATTCCTTTATGGCTTTGTTTTTCACAATAAATTTCAGCCTGAATATCAAATATAGAACCATCAGAACGCTCCTTCATAGTTTCTATGACAACTGCGGTCCCATGCGGAATTTCCTGCTCCAGATGACATAAAAGCTGCTCACGGATCATTTCCGCAGCAATTACTTTTTCTGGCTGATCGGTCAAAGTATCGTCTGGAAAATAATGGATTCCCTCCACAGCACGAAGTCTAATCTCTTCCATTAATAAATCCAAGCCATCGTTTTGCAACACACTGATTGGAACTACAGCAGAAAAATGATACAGAGAAGAAAACTGATTAATCCTGTGAACTAATTCTCTCTTATCGCTCAATGTATCGATCTTATTAATTGCTAAAATTGTCGGAGTCTCACTTTGTTTTAAGCGTTCAATTAAATCAAGCTCTGCCTTCGTAATCTGATTTTCAACATCTGTCATAAGAAGTACCAGATCTACACCTTCCATGGAATCCCGAATAGTTTCAGCCATATGCTCTGAAAGTTTGGTGCGCCCTTTATGATGTCCAGGTGTATCCAAAAAAACATACTGGTAAGCTCCCTGTGTAAGCACCCCTGTAATCCGCGTACGAGTTGTTTGCGGTTTATTTGAAACAATTGCAATTTTTTCTCCCATCAACGCGTTCATCAATGATGACTTGCCAACATTTGGCTTTCCTACAATTGCAACAAATGCATGATACGTTTTTTCCAATCTTTTCTCCCATTCCCATTAATTATTTTTGCTTTTTTAACCGTAAACCGAAAAAAATGAACAGAGGACCAACAACTACCAAAAAAAGAAAAGGCAGGATCAATAACGGCTGTTCTAACAGCAAACGAAAAAAAGCAGACAGCTTATCCGGCTTAATAAAGAGGACACAGCCGACTACTAAAGACATCAATGCCGTTAAAAAAACCGCCCCCGCCGCAACATCCTTGGCAACTCTCGCCACATTATCATAAGAAGATGTCCCCAGATTAACTAAGGCTTCAATTGCTGTATTGATCATTTCACAGATCAGTACCAAAGCCGAGACAACAATCAATGAAATCCATTCGCTTTCTTCTAGGCCGAATAATGCGGCAAAATAAACTACAAATAAGAAAACCACAATATGGATTCGCATATTACGCTCGTTGAGAATACAAAATTTTAATCCGCGAAGAGCAAAATGAAAACTTTTTACAATTCCCCGTAAATCATTTTTAACGCTCATCTTCAGGTACATAACCAGCCCTTCTCGGAATGCCGAGACTGGCAAGTATCTTCTCCTCTTTTTTTCTCATTTTTATCGCGTCCAATCCATCGACTTCATGATCATATCCCAAAAGATGAAGCATGGAATGAACCGTCAAGAACCCTACTTCCCGCTGAAGAGAATGACCGTAGATATCAGCTTGTTTAACTGCCATCTCCATTGAAATTACTATATCGCCTAAACAGCTGGCACCAGTTTCCGGGTTAATATCATAATTGCCATTTTCTCCAAGAGGAAAGGAAAGAACATCTGTTTCAATATCTTTATTTCGATAAAAAGAATTTAAGCGCCTGATCTCTGTATTATTCACAAAACTTACACTGATTTCCGCACTTTTTCCAAAGTTTTCCTCCTGTAAAACAGCATTACAACACCGCCGAATCAACAAACGAATTCCAGAAGGAATTTTTACTTCATGCTGCTTATTACTGATGGAAACACGAATCTTTTCCATTATTATCTGCGCCCCTTTTCATAATACCGCTCATAAGCCTGTACAATCCTCTGTACCATTTTATGGCGAACAACATCCCGATTGTTTAACATCACAACTTCAAGTTCTTCAATTCCTTTTAATATTTTGGTCGCTTCTAAGAGTCCGGACTGTTTTCGATCCGGTAGATCAATCTGAGTAATATCACCGGTAATAACAGCCTTGGAATTCATTCCCAAACGTGTTAGAAACATTTTCATCTGTTCATGAGTTGTATTTTGTGCTTCGTCCAGGATAATAAAAGAATCATCGAGCGTACGGCCTCTCATATAAGCTAAAGGCGCTACTTCAATCGTTCCACGTTCCAAGCATTTTTGGTAGGTTTCCGCTCCAAGCATCTCAAAAAGGGCATCATAAAGCGGCCTTAAATATGGGTCCACTTTATTTTGTAAATCTCCCGGAAGGAAACCCAACTTTTCCCCTGCCTCAACCGCAGGACGCGTCAAAATAATACGGTCAATTTCATGTCCCTTAAAAGCGCGAACAGCCATTGCTACAGCAAGATAGGTCTTGCCTGTACCGGCTGGTCCAATTCCAAACGTAATGATATTTTTTTGAATGGCATCTACATAATGCTTCTGTCCCAAAGTTTTAGGCTTTACTGGACGTCCTTTCGTTGTAATAGCAATACAGTTATCTGTTAGCTCGATAATGCGATTCTGCTTTCCTTCGCTGACCAATGACATGGTATAACGAATATTCTGTTCATCCAACTGATCACCATGTTCCAAAAGCTTTATTAAGCTCAGCGTCCCCGGTGATCTTAAGCTCGTTTCCTCTGCATACAACATTAACGTCATACTCACTCTGCAAAAGCTTTATATTTGCATCAAAATTTCCAAACAAAGCAGGCATTAACTCAGCATTTTCTATTTCAATAATTTGTTCCGCCAATATGCAATTCCCCTCAAAAAACAAAGTGGTATAATACTACGTCAGTATTATACCACAAACTCACTAATTTGTAATCAACATTTTTGACGATTATTGAAATAATTTCTGTTCCAGAGCAATGTTTTCATAGCAGACAAGACTTGCTTTAAGCTGATAACGGTCATTTAATTCAATAAATTCCGACTCCTCGCTGATAATTTCTGCTTCATTCAGTTGAGTTTCCTTATAGTTCGTATAGATCTCTTCCAGTCTTATTTTAGCTTGATCAGCACTATATTTGATTGTTTCAGATTCGTATTCCTGATAATGAAGTGTCTTTATACTAAATGGAAGTTCCAATCCTAAAATACTGATCGGAACGTCTTTTATATCAACTTCATATTCACCGGAAAGAGGGAATGCAAGAAACAGCGGAAGTTTACATCCAAATACAACAAGATAGTTTCTATCAAACTCATTTTCTGTTTTTTTCCTAGACGTTTCTTCCTTCATTACTTCAAAAGTTTCGTCAAAATAAGTTTCAGCAAATATCTTAGCTCTTGCGTGTTTAAATTCCGTTTGATCTGGGTTTCCATCCAGAATTCCACTTACTAACAGGTCTCCTTTGGCAACAACATCTCCCACTTCAATAACGGATTTTCCGGAGTACACCTCTGTCCTTCTGATAATACCGGCTTTGGACGCAATAACATTTGCTGCCGTGTCTTCGTCAATTATTTCAGGAGGATCAGTTGTTTCCTTCATTTCTACAACAATTCGGCTCCCATAATTATTAATCGTAAACCAGGAAATATGATCCAGCTCTAAAACGGCTTTATTTTCAATTTCCTGGAGATCTAATGAAGGAATAAAAGCACCCGGACGAAGACCTAGTTCCTGAAGAACGTAGTTAACGCGTTCTGTACTGTTGCGTTCATTTCCAACGATATCAAGTGTCCAAACAAAATTCTGCATTATTATTATTAACACAATAAAAGCAAAAGCGCCAATAAAAAGTCCTAAGCGTTTCCGATATTTATAGGTAAGAAAAGGGAAACCAAAACGTTCCTTTACTCGAAGACGAACCCCACATTGCCGCGCAAATTCAGCGAGTGATTTATAGTCTTTCACATATACTTTTCCAGTAGTTTCTTCCGGTGAAGTCTCCATATCCCACAGGCTGATATTTCGTTTGGAAATAAGGTTTAAAAAACGTTCAAAAAAACCACCGGACGCTTGAAAAAGGACATATCCTTTTAGAAATCGTACAATACGAATAATAAACACAGAATACCTCCAGGTCTTTAAGTGATAAATTCAATTTTATCGATAACTCCCTGAATAATCACACTTTCACTGTTCAGGCTTTTAATTGTTAAATTCGTTCCTGCAAATCTTACCTGCATTTTTTGAATAGCAATTCTAATAACCGCGTCGTCATATTCTAAAATCCCTTTACATCCTTCTACGACTGCTTCACTGTTTCCAAGAAGCTCTATCTGTGTAATTCCGTTACTTAAAGAGTCAAATGGCATTTGAAGAGTTTCTGAAATAAAAGCTTTCCCAATCTCTTTTTTACGACTTTTTCTCACCTCGCCCACTTCCCTTGTTCAAAAATTATTAGCAAATGTTATAGCAGCAGTGTTTAAGAAGTCTCTTAAAATCATTTGATTTTTATGCTGTTCAATAAATAAATATATTAATAGCTGGAGAAACATATACATTACTAGAAATAAAAACCTTAAAAGGTCCCTGCTCGGATATCATAATATCCCCATTGTATTCTCATCCTGTACTCCCGAGCTTTTTAATTCACAATCATAAAAAGGAATGAGTGCTGAAATGGAAAAAAGACGGCAAAGTCGAGCCTCCGAATTTTATACGGTTGCCCTTATACTGACTTTAACTGCATTTCTCTTGTTTCGGAGCAAGGAGATATCGTCTGGTATTGTCAAAGCTGTTGATCTCTGTTTATATACGGTGCTGCCTTCCCTGTTTGGAATGATGGTTGTTTCTAATTTAATTGCCTCTTCCAACCTAATCAGATATCTCCTACTTCCTTTCTCTCCGGTGACGCGTTATATTTTTAAGCTTCCATCCCATCTAACACCAGTTCTATTGATTAGTTTTATTGGGGGATACCCGGTTGGCGCTAAATTAATTAAGAGTCTTTATCATCAAGGTGAAATTGATCAAAAAACAGCGGAGAGGATGCTTTCATTCTGTGTCAACTCCGGTCCAGCCTTTGTTATATCTGCAGTTTCCATTCCAATTTTTCACAATATACAGGTCGGGATTCTGGTACTGGCTGCTCATTTCTGCGCTAATTTAATTATTGCTGCAGTTGGAGGAATTCACACTCAAGTCCCTAATTCAGACTCAGTCAAAATTAGTCATACCGATCTTCCGATTTCCGTAAAACTTGTCACGTCTGTAAACGATGCCACTCGTTCCATGTGTATTATCTGTTCTTTTGTTATTGTTTTTTCTATTATTCTATCCATTTTACAGCTTACCGGAGTCAAAGGATTACTGAGTAGTTTTTTTTACGAATTTTTGGGCTCTCAAAACGCTGAAGCAGTGATATCCGGAATTCTAGAGGTGACGCAAGGATGTAATAACATCGCTGGAAATTCTCCGATATCAGTCTATCTTCTAGCGGGAATCACCTCTTTTGGGGGGATCTGCGTTCATTTACAAATTGCCGCTCTTCTCAGCGGAAGCGGTATTAAAATGAAATATTACTTTCTCTCCAGATTGTTGCATCTTCCGCTTAGTTTGTTATTTGTCTGGTTTTTCAGTTTCTGGTGGAAACCAGTTTTACAAACTTTCTCCCCCCAAGAACCTGTTCTTTACGCAACTAGCTCTGTCTCCCCTTTTGCCAGCCTGTTTTTGGTTCTTTTATGTATCATCCTATTGTTTACATGCCGAAAATCTGCTAAAATAAAAAAAGATAAAGTTCTTTAAAAGATCTGTTCCATGGGGGAATATGAAATGAAGCTGTTTGGTGAACATATTGAACCGGCCTGTGAGTACTGCGAAAACGGCACTAAAACATCTGATGGCCAGATGGTTTTGTGTATTAAAAACGGGGTTGTTGCTCCTTTTTACCACTGTAAAAAATATATTTATTCTCCTCTTCTACGAGTTCCGAAAAAGAACGCTGTAATTCCGAAGTTCAACAAAAAAGACTTTATGTATTAAAAATAAGGTTGTGGTTTACTATTAATTTATTTGAAAGCAACTTTGAAAATCCTCAACAACTCAGCCCCTTGGTTCTGGCTTTTGTGGGTGATGCCGTTTATGGGCTTCTTGTACGTGAGCGTGTTGTTTCCATTGCAAATACCTCAGTCGGAAAACTGCATCGAAGATCGGTAAAATATGTTAGCGCAAAAGCACAGGCCGCTTTTATGGATCGTCTCGAGAGTGTTTTAACAGAAGATGAGGATCGGATTTACAAACGCGGGCGTAATGCCGCTGTTAATTCCATCCCCAAAAACGCCAATGTGGCGGATTATCACAAAGCTACAGGTTTTGAAGCTTTGTTCGGATTTCTTTATTTGTCAAATCAGCACGAACGAATTAAGTATTTATTTGATCTTATCTGGGATACAATAGAAATAGGTTGATTTTATAAGTGTGAGGTGTCCGCTTTTGAAAAAGCTATGGACAGCATCCTATTTTATTGATATCCTTTTTATTTTTGTTGGAACTGGTATTTACGCGTTCGGTATCTATGCCTTTACTGCGCCAAATCAGATTGCACCCGGAGGATTGACGGGAATCGCAACGGTTATTAATGCCTTTACCGGTTTTAAAATTGGTACTTTGGTTACCCTGTTCAATATTCCCCTGCTCCTATTGGGGTTTAAGACATTAGGAAAGCGTTTTATTTTTAACACACTTCTTTCCACTGTCTTTTTTAATCTTCAGGTAGATTATTTATACCCGCTTCTTCCAGTTTATAAAGGAAATTTGATTCTAGCCTCTATCTTTGGCGGGCTTTTAATTGGTCTTGGATTGGCAATTGTATTTATGCGGGGAGGATCAACAGGTGGAATAGATATTATCAGTAAATCTATTCAGATCCGTTACCCTCATATTAGTCTGGGGAAAATTGTTTTTGCTACCGACTTGATTGTTATCACCATTGCGGCTCTTTCTTTCAAAAGTATAGAATCGGCGCTTTATGCGGTAGTAGCCATGTTTGTTTCCTCCAAAGCGATTGATGCACTTCTTTATGGAAGCAAAGTAGGAAAAATGATTCTGATTGTTTCGGAACGAAGTAGTGATATTGCTAAATTAATTGTTAACGATCTTTCACGAGGTTGTACAGTCCTCAATGGCCATGGAGCATATACAGGAGAACGCAAGGAAGTGCTAATTTGTGCCTGTAAAGATGCTGAATTTTACGATTTAAAGCATATTGTAAAACGAATTGATCCCAACGCGTTTATTGTTGTAACAGAAGCCGGAGAAGTTTTCGGTGAAGGTTTCAGTCAAATCGAGAGTCGTTAAATTCCGGA
>CAUABB010000072.1 GCA_958427155.1 uncultured Oscillospiraceae bacterium
TTAAGCAATATTAACAGCACCCTAACCAAAGGGATGTATTGTGCTTCACCTCAAATGCTGTCCACTCTTTCTTCCATGCTCTGGAGAGATGCCGGATTTGCCAAAAACAGCCTCTCTCTGCTTCCAATCGAGTATTTTGAGCTGGGAAACACCTATAAATTTATTTCTCAGGTTGGAGATTACGCCGTAAGCCTTTCCAAAAAAGTATCAAATGGAGAAGAAATAACCGAAGAGGACGCTCAAACGCTTCGTACGATGAAAAGTTACTGTGATGATCTGCTTGGTAGTCTTTTTGTTCTACAAGAAATTGTCCGACAAGGGCAGATCAGTTATGAAGAGGTTGCAGAAGAAATTAACAGCTATCAGGCTGATCAAAATTTTGCAAGCTTTGGAAACGGATTTAAAGATTTTGAAGAATCTCTCGGAGAATTTCCTTCCTTAATTTATGATGGTCCTTTTTCAGACCACATCCTCCAAAAGGAACCGACCATGCTCAAAGGCCAGAATGATATTACCCGGGAACAGGCTCGCTCAATCGCTGCCAAGGCCGCCGGTCTCTCCGAAAAAGAATTGACAGATGCCGGGGACGAAGAAGGAAAAATGCCCTCCTACTGCTTTACAAACAGCGACGGCAGCGTTTCAGTTGGTGTGACAAAAGCCGGAGGATTTGTCACCTACTTTACCTCCTCAAAAAATGCCGAAGAGCAAAAGTTGTCTGCTGAAGAAGGAATTCAAAAAGCAAAAGAATATCTAAAAGAACATGGTATCACCTCAATGGCCACAAGCTATTACGAAATTTCCAACTGTATTATGACCATTAATTTTGCCTATCAAAAAGACAACATCACCTATTACCCAGATTTAATCAAAGTTTCAGTGGCTTTGGATGACGGAGAAATTGTCAGCTTTCACCAACGGGGATATCTATCTAACCATCGCGAAAGAGAATTTTCATCTCCTAAAATTACTCAGGAACAGGCAGCAAAAAAGTTAAGCCCTCTACTGACCGTCAACCAATGTAAACTTACCGTAATTCCAACACAAGGACTGAACGAAGTATTTTGCTACGAATTCTCCTGCCAGGGTACAAACGGTGAGGATATCCTTGTTTATCTGAATACCGATACCGGTGCTGAAGAACAACTTCTCATTCTGCTCACCAGTGAAAATGGTACCCTGACTGTTTAATACAGACCACTTTCCGGAATCTGTTGAAACAACTCCCGTACCAGAGCTTTTAATCCTTTATTTTCAGGCCGTACAAGGAACGGATCTTCCTGTATTACTCTCTCTGCAAGATTCCGAGAGTCGGTCAGAAGGCGGGTATCACGTACCATATCTGCAATTCGAAGTCGAGGAAGTCCGTGCTGCCTCTCTCCGAAAAAATCACCCGGGCCACGAAGTTTTAAATCTTCTTCAGCAATTATAAAACCATCAGACGTTTTACACATCACTTCAAGGCGTTTCCGGGTTTCTTCTCCCCGATGCCCCGATACAAGAATACAGTAAGATTGTTCAGCTCCTCTTCCAACCCGCCCGCGGAGCTGGTGGAGCTGAGAAAGGCCAAACCGCTCCGCATTTTCAATTAGCATCACATTTGCATTTGGAACATCAATTCCAACTTCCACTACTGTAGTGGAGACCAATACCTGAAGCCTGCCGGCAGCAAAATCGTCCATGACATTCTGCTTTTCGGCGGGCTTTTGTTTTCCATGCAACAATCCGATTCGATAGCCTGGAAGATATTCCTTCTCCACCTTTTTTACATATTCATTAACAGAAGCCAGCTGTAATTCTTCGTTCTCCTCAATCAAAGGACAAATTAAAAATGCCTGCCTTCCGGCATCCAGTTGTTTTGCAATAAAGCCATAGGCCCGTATTCTTTTAGACTCACCAATCCGGTAGGTTTCAACCGGTTTTCTTCCCTTAGGGAGTTCATCCAGAACAGAAATGTCCAAATCCCCATAAATAATCAAAGCAAGGGTACGAGGAATCGGAGTAGCGGACATAACCAAAACATGCGGATGCTCTCCTTTTTCAACCAAACGTGTGCGCTGAGTTACACCGAAGCGGTGTTGTTCGTCAGTCACGACAAAACCAAGTTTTAAAAATTCTGTACTATCTTCAAGAAGGGCATGAGTCCCTACCGCAAGCGTCACCCTTCCTTTTATTAAACCAGCCCTAACCTCCGCTTTCTGCTTTGGGGACATAGAACCAACCAATAAGGCTACTCTACAGCCAAGCGGTTCCAGAATATCCGCCAATGTCTGCATATGCTGCTTTGCCAAAATTTCTGTGGGAGCCATTAGCACTGACTGATATCCCGCTCGAAAAGCGGCATAAATCAAGGCGGCAGCTACCATCGTTTTACCGGAACCAACGTCTCCCTGAAGAAGCCTGTTCATTGGAACTCCACTTTCAAAATCTCTCAATCCCTCAGCAATACATCTTTTTTGAGCTCCCGTTAACTCAAATGAAAGCGAGGATAAAAGCGGAATAAAATCCGGTTTTGAAATCCTAACTGCTGTAGTTTTCCGACTTTTAATCCTAAGCTGCGTCATTCCCAGCTGCAGTGTCAGAAGCTCTTCAAAAGCAAGGCGTTTTTGAGCCTTCTGTTGCGCTTCTACCGATAGGGGAAAATGGATATTTCGTAACGCCTCCACAATTCCACAAAGTCCAAATTCCTCTCTAATTTCAGCAGAGAGGCAATCTAGTCGATCGTCCTTTAGGCAAGCAAGTGCCTGCTCCATATTTCCTATGACCATTTTATTGGTCAACCCTTCTGTCAATGCATAAACAGGCTGCATCACTGCCCCTGCAACAGGCTTAAGCACCTGTGGAGAATTCATTTCCCTTCGCAGCAAATTGCCGGTAACCTTCCCATAAAACAGGTAACTTTCTCCTTCTTTCAGAGCCTCTGCAGCAAAACGGGAATTAAAGATTGTTAACGTCATATCGGCAGTATCATCAGTGACATATATTTTAAAAATGGATAATCCTTTTCGAATTCTCTGTTCTCGCCCTTTTTTAAATACTCTTGCACGAATCACCTGCACTTCTCCCAGCACCGTATCTATAATACTGACCGGCACGCTGTAATCAACATACCCACGCGGATAATGACGCAGAAGAGAATAAACATCGGTAATCCCCAAACGGGCATAATAAGCGGCCCGTTTTTCTCCTACACCTTTTAGATACCGGATATCAAGTTTTAATGGGTCCTGCATTCTATTGACCCCTTTCTGAAAAACAAAGCGGAGGCAAACCGCCTCCGCTCCTTTTTTAAATGTCTAACACTATTCTACAGAAATAATGTAATAATAGACCGGCTGTCCACCGTTAACCATATTAATCTGGACATGACTTCCAAAGCGTTCTTCAAGCACTTTTAACGCTTCTTCTGCCTGGGAATCAGACACACTACTCCCATAAATAACCGTAACAAAACTGCTGTCTCCTTTCAGCATCCGCTTTGTCAACTTAACTAAAGACTTCTGAACATCTTTTTCGGTGAAAGAAAGTTTCCCATTATCTAATGCCAGAATTTCCCCTGCACGAATATTGTGTCCATCATATTCTGAATCACGGGCCGCAAAGGTAATCTGCCCCGAAGAAACGTGGTCAATTGCTTTAGTCATGCTGATTTGATTCTCTTCAAAACCGGAAGAAGGATCAAAAGCCAGCATTGCAGACAGACCCTGCGGAATTGTACGGGTCTGTAGCACACAAACCTTGCGATCTGCAAGAGGAATTGCCTGCTCCGCGGCCATAATAATATTTTTATTGTTAGGAAGAACAAAAACCGTTTTGGCAGGAGTTGCCTGAATTGCCTCCAAAATATCCTCAGTGCTAGGATTCATCGTCTGTCCACCAGTAACAATATTATCGACACCAAGATCGGTAAACAAGGCATGTAATCCTTCCCCTGCAGCAACCGCTACAAAGCCGAATTCTATTTCTTCGTCAACCGGTTTATAACTGGCCGACTTCGCAGCCTGTTTTACATCATAGGCCTGGTGTTCATGCTGCTCCCGCATATTCTCAATCTTCATATTGGTAAGCATTCCGAACTTAATACCGGCCTGAATAGCAAGTCCCGGGTCATTGGAATGAACATGAACTTTAATGATATCATCATCATCCACAACAACAACGCAATCGCCAATTGTTTCCAAATATGCACGAAGTTTCAAAGCATCCGGACAATCTGAAGATTTATTGACAATATATTCCGTACAATAAGTAAAGGTAATTTCTCCTTCATAAGCGGCGGCGGCATTGACGGGTTTGTCTTGCTTCGGGCTTTCCGATGTACCGCCTTCTTTTTGGATGATAACTCCATCCCGAATTACGCTAAGCATACCTTCCAGAATACGGACAAGTCCTTGCCCACCGGCATCTACTACTCCTGCTTTTTTTAAAACCGGAAGAAGTTCTGGTGTTTGCTGTAAAGAACTTTTTGCTTCCTCCAAAATTGCCTCAAAAACCTGAATAGGATCTTTTGTGGTTTGTGAAATTTCAACTGCTTTTTCAGCGGCCATACGAGAAACCGTTAAAATAGTCCCTTCCGTGGGTTTCATAACAGCCTTATAAGCAGCCTTCACACCGGTATCAAGCGCAAAAGCAATATCAGCGCCATCAGCCTCATTTTTTCCTTTCAGCCCTGTTGCAAAGCCGCGGAACAGCAAAGATGTAATAACACCTGAGTTTCCTCGTGCACCACGCAAGAGAGAACTGGCCGTAATATCGGCAACTTTGGTAACTCCCACGTCATCCTTTAAAACAGAAAGTTCTTTCACCGCAGCTCCAATTGTCATAGACATATTCGTTCCGGTATCCCCATCCGGAACCGGAAAAACATTCAGTTCATCAACGCTTTGCTTGTAATTCGCAATATTATTCGCACCGGAAATGACAGCGTCACGCAACTGAAACCCTTTAATCATTTACAGCACCCTTTCCCCGGATTAATACCCATACATACCGCTTTTACTCTGTCTTCATTCCGTCAACAAAAACGTTGACCTTCGCTACCGGGAATCCGGTAATCTCTTCAACTGTATACTGCACCTTATTCATAATACTCTTTACAATTGCCCCTTGGATTTCTGATACCGGACGCGGACCCCCTGATCTGGAGGATTCACCCGCATTACTCGGTTAAGTAACCCTTGTGGAGTTCCTGCCGCAGACATTCCAGCAACGCCAAAACAATCAGTTACTGTACTGCTGACCAGTTTTGCCAAGAAATCATGGGAGATATCAATGGTTCCAAGGTGATTTTCGACTCTTACCATAACCCGTCCTCCTAACAATCTGTGCAACTTGGGCCTCACCCGACTGATTGATTTTTAAGGTTTCTATATAAATAGAATTTACTTATATTAAAATAAAATACGTTTTCTTTAGTTTAATGCAAATTGTAAAAACTGTCAAGGCGGCTGCATACACGGAACTTTTTCAAATATTACATTTCCCTTCCAACACGGAAAAATCCCGGCAGATAAAATTTCTCCGCCGGGATTTTAAAACCTCGTTCAAAGTAATTAGCGCGCCATAACGATCAATTTAATGGCCGTGCGCTCCACTCCGTCAATCTCCACACTTGCAAAAGCCGGAATGCACACCAAGTCAACACCGGTCGGTGCAAGATATCCTCTTGCAATGGCAATAGACTTGATTGCCTGATTGGTAGCGCCAGCTCCAACCGCCTGAATTTCAACCTCGTTGTTCTCACGGATTACTCCAGCTATTGCGCCCGCTACGGAATTCGGTAAAGATTTCGCTGAAACTTTTAGCACATTCATTTCTAACACTCCTTGCTTCATATCACTGAAACGTAACACAATAGTGATAAAATTAGATTCAGATTCTCAGGATAATATTATTTTAGTACAAAATATGGCAGTTGACAAGGGGTTAGAACGAAGAATCTCTTTAAATTATACAAATTCTTGAAATATCCCGGCACCGCCCAGTACTTTTATCTAGTTTTAACAAAATTCCGTTTAATTTACAGGCAGATTGTGAAATTTCAAAACGGGTAGGAAGTTTTGTCAAAAAACGGTTAATCACATTTTCCGGCTTGACCCCCAATACCGAATCAACGGGACCAGTCATTCCCAAGTCTGTGATATAGCCTGTTCCATTAGGCAGAATTCGCTCGTCGGCAGTTGGCACATGAGTATGTGTTCCAAAGACTGCACTGACCCTTCCGTCCAGATAATAACCCAACGCGTTTTTTTCACTTGTGGCTTCAGCATGAAAGTCTACCAAAATCAACGGAGTATCCAACGTTTTTAAAATTTGATCCGCCATATAAAATGGGCAGGCGAGACTCTCCATATAAACGGTACCCTGAAGGTTAAGGACCGCTACGCGAAAACTACCGGCATCAAACACACACACACCCTTTCCATACCCGCCTTGCGGATAATTAGCCGGGCGGATAATATTGGGCTGTTCATCCAAATAGGAATAAATTTCTCTGCGCTTATAGACGTGGTTTCCAGTTGTAATGACATCAACACCACTTGCATAAAGATGTTCCGCGGAGGATGGAAGAATTCCATTTCCAACCGCTGAATTTTCTCCATTCGCTACTACCAAGTCCAATGAATATTTTTGGCGAAGTTCAGGAAGATGTTTTCTTAAAAATGAGCATCCTTCTTTTCCAACAACATCACCAATCGCCAGTACATGAATCAAATTGAACCCTCGTTCCATTTACTGATTATTTTGTCCGGAATCTTCTTCAGGAAAAGGCTTCTCTTCAGAAGTTTTACGGTCTTTTCTGATGCCTCGACGAAGAATTTTAGGCTTTCGATCTTCTTTAGAAAGCTCCTCAACAATCACCAAATGATCCGGAGGCGGCTCATGATCCATCTTCATATAATCCCGTGTAGAAGCAGGCATTCCCTTTTTGCGAAGACGTTTTTCTACCATCGCGCGAATCAGGGAATAAATCACCGCAAACAGCGGCACTCCAATAATCATTCCGATAAAACCAAACAAACCGCCAAAAAGGAAGATAGAAAAGATAATCCAGAAAGAAGTTAAACCCGTTTGATTTCCCAAAATCATAGGACCAATTACATTTCCATCAAACTGCTGTAAAATACAAATCAAAATTACAAACCAAAGCGCCTTGAGCGGATCAACCAACAGGATTAACAGCGTACAGGGAATCGCACCAATTAACGGTCCAAAATACGGAATCAGATTAAATACAAACATGACGACCGTGACAAGCAAAGCATACGGAATACCAAGAAGGGTACATCCCAAAAAGCAAAGTAGAGCTACACAGAACGCCTCTACCACCTTACCGAATATATAACCGCTGAACATTTTATCAGTTTGAGACAAAATATCAATGGTTTTCAGTGTGAAGTTACGGGGAAAGAGGGCAAACAGAACCTTTTTGCTTTGCGCAGCAAAACGTTCTTTGCT
>CAUABB010000073.1 GCA_958427155.1 uncultured Oscillospiraceae bacterium
CAATAAGAACATCACTTAAAATTTCAGACTGTTCCGGATGGAGATGGCTTTTAAGATCCACCAAATAAACATCAGGAAGAACCGCGTCAGAATACCTTTGCTTTAACTCAAACAAATGATACTTTCCAGCCTTTGCGCGGTAATAACTATCAATTGAAGGAGTAGCCGATGCTAAAAGCAACAACGCGTGATGTCGCGCACAACGAAGTTTGGCAATATCACGGGCATGATAGCGCGGCGACGATTCTGATTTATAAGAATACTCTCCTTCTTCATCCATTACAATTAAGCCAATATTATTACAGGGAGAAAAAACAGCACTCCTTGTTCCAACTACAATCCGGGCACTACCATTTTTAATTCGCCGATACTCATCTACACGTTCTCCAAGGGAAAGTCCACTGTGTATAACAGCAACTTTATCACCAAAAAGAGAAACAAACTGAGAAACCATTTGAGGAGTCAAAGAAATTTCCGGCACCATCATGATTACTTGACGGCCCTCTGAAACAACCAGATCAATCAGCTTTAAAAAAACTTGTGTCTTTCCACTTCCAGTAACACCATTTAAAAGTGCGGCATTGGCCTTCGATTGATGATATAGTTCAAAAAGACCTGAAAACACTTTCAGCTGTTCTGGTGTTAATTTAATGGACGCTATATTTTTAGCCGGCGCAGCCGTCATTTTAGGACGACGAAACACCTGCCTTTCATAATATTCAAGAATTCCTTTTTTAGACAGAGTTTTCAATACAGCTTCTGTCACGCCACATAAATAGCAACATTCCTTTACAGAAGCCACCTGAGTTTCCATAAGCAGATTGACAACAGATTGCTGACGTGGAGAAAGTTTAAGCTGGTCATTTTCAATTTGATGAACAAGACGAACCATTCGAATTGTTTCATCTCCTACCCTACGTCTTGTCCGCTCTTCCGGTATCACAATTCCCTTTGCAATCAATTTTTCCAAAATTTTCTCTTTTTCCCCGCCGAGTGAAATTTTGATAAACTGTTCCAGTTCCGCCTTATTTCGCGCTGTTTTCAAATACGAAATAACATGCTGTTCCGGAAGAGTAAACTCTTTTAACTCTATTTCATCAATCCGCTTGGAAAGGTGATAAGTGGATACTATCTCCACATTAAGTCCAACAGGAAGAAGGACGCGAACTGCATCATAATAAGTGCAAAAAGTATTCTGCTTCAGGTAATTTATAATCTGGAATCCTTCTTCATCAATTAAAGGTTCTTGATCCAATAAAGAAAAAACTGTTTTACAGTCCCGACCATATTCAGAACTTCCAGCCAGTTCAAAAACAAGTGCCTGCATTTTGCGATTGGAGCGGCCAAACGGCACAAGGACACGACATCCCGGCTTAACCCTGTCCATAAATTCTTCCGGGATAATATAATCGAAAAGCCTGTCAAAACGAAGGGTCGACTTTTCAATTGCCACCCTGGCAATGACCCGCTTTTCCATTGTTTATACATCCCCCATCCCAGAATGTTTTATTTCATTATTATCAGTCGAAACAGGATCATTCTTCTCCTTTACCAATTTCGTTGCCTTCAATAATCTTAAATTTTCCCTGAGCAAATTCTTCTACCGCAAGTTGAACAGGTTTTTCTGTAAGCATTTCACCTTTGTCTTCAGCCTCTTGTGCAATCTGTCTGGCTCGTTTCGCCACACCGACAACCAGAGAATAATAACTTTCATTACTGTTTTTCAGCATTTCATTTGCAGATGGTCTATGCATATTCACACCCCATTTAATATTAATTCATACGAACTGTACGACATTTTTCCGCTTTTAAAATCGCCCTTAAACACTCAACTGCATCTTCCACTTTATCATTAATAACAAAGTAGTCATACTGTCTAACCGCTTTCATTTCTTCCTCAGCAGTCACCAAACGATTCTGGATTACTTCTTCTGTTTCTGTCCGCCGCTCAACAAGCCTCCTTTTGAGTTCTTCCATACTGGGCGGCATCATAAAAACAAGCACAGCTTCTGGACAACGTTTCTGCACCTGCATGGCACCCTGTACCTCAATCTCGAGAATTACATTATGACCGGCGGAAAGTTGTTTTTCTACTGCCTCTTTTGGTGTACCATAATAATTTCCAACATAATTTGCGTATTCCAGCATTCCGTCATTTTTAATCTTCTCTTCAAACTGCTCTTTGGTCAGGAAAAAATAATGAACGCCTTCTATCTCACCAGGACGTGGCTTTCGAGTCGTAGCTGAAACAGAATAAAAAACATTGGGATCATTTTCTAAAAGCTGCCCAAGAACTGTTCCTTTTCCACAACCGGATGGTCCGGATACAACTACCAGAAGCCCACGATTACTCATCGGCCTCATCCTCCTCTTCTTCCTCCTGATTAGATAAACGGTTTGCAACTGTTTCAGGTTGAACTGCCGAAAGAACTACATGGTCACTATCCATAACAATAACTGCCCTCGTACGGCGACCATAGGTAGCATCAATCAAAACACCTTTATCCCTCGCATCCTGAATAATTCTTTTAATTGGAGCTGACTCTGGGCTGACAATGGCGATTAAACGGCTAGCTGATACCATGTTACCAAATCCAATATTAATAAGTTTCATACTTCTATTCTGCCCCCTTTGTTGTTATTCGATATTCTGAATTTGTTCTCTGATTTTTTCCACTTCACTTTTCATGTCAACAACGATCCGCGTAATCATCAAATCCTGGGCCTTTGAGCCGATGGTATTAATTTCACGATTAATTTCCTGTGTTAAAAAATCCAGTTTGCGGCCAACAGGTTCCTCGGAATCTAACAGAGAACGATATTGATTAAGATGGCTTCTTAACCGAACGGTTTCCTCATCAACCGCAATCCGCTCAGAAAAAATTGCCGCCTCGGTCAAAATACGATTTTCATCAATCCCACTTCCGTTTAAAACTTCACTCAACTTGGCATAAAGGCGTTCCCGATATGCTTTGGTTGTTTCCGGAGACTGTTTTTCTACCTTTTCAACCCAGTTTTCAATAACATCAAGCCTTCCCGCAATGTCCTGACGCATTTTTTCTCCTTCTCTTTGCCGCATTGCTACAAAATGATCCAACGCATCTTCGGCAACAGTTTTAACCGCTTCCCAGATCACTTCCTCATCCTCAGGCGCTTTTCGAACAGTGAAAACATCTGACATTCTGGACAGCACAGACAAAGAAAGATTATCGTTTAGCTGAAATTCTTCAGATACAGAACGAAGAGCTGTTAAATAACCCTGTGCAAGCGATTTATTAAGCTCTACCACAGCGTCCTGTCCCTCAACGGTAAACACTGTTACATTGACATCAATCTTCCCGCGTGAAACACGTCTCTGAACGAAAGACTTCATTTTTTCTTCCAAATAGCCATAAACCCTAGGAACTCTGGCAGAAAACTCAAAATAACGATGGTTAACGGAACGAATTTCTACCAAGATGTCCCGTCCACCAATTGTCTGCTGGCTTCTACCATAACCGGTCATACTTTTCAACATGACTTTCCCTCTTTTTTCGCCTTTTTTTCTATTATAACACAAACTCTACGCTTCAAAAGAATTTTGTTCATTTTTTATTCATACACTTTACAGTTTATTTAGTTTTATAAAAACAAAAGCGCCGTCTATTCACGGCGCTTTTAAAATTTTATTTGTAGGTGATCTGAATCTTTGTATTCGGTACGTTTTCATCAAAAGGTTTTTTATGACGATTTTCAAAAAACTTAACCGCAACCTGACCAAACTGTGCATAGCTGAGAACATCTTCTTCCTGTTCTGTCCACTGAGCACATTCCGCACGAAGTTTATCAAGTTCAGGCTCAAGCAAATCTGCCGGACGGCAATCAATCGGCTCGGCATCACCAATAATCTGTTTACGAAATTCTGGATCAATCTTTACAGGAGTCTTCCCGTACTCACCACGCACAAGTCCCTTAAATTCTTTGGTGACCATCTTATAACGTTCACCCATAATAACGTTAAAAACAGCCTGTGTTCCAACAATCTGGGAGGTCGGAGTAACCAACGGAGGCATACCAGCATCTTTACGGACACGTGGAACTTCGTTAAGAACATCGTTAAGCTGATCTTCCTTACCAGCCTGTTTAAGCTGAGAAAGAAGGTTTGAAAGCATGCCACCCGGAACCTGATAAATCAAAGCATTTGCATCAACTGCAAGCATCTTCGGGTCAAGAAGACCTGATTTAATATACTTTTCACGCAGTCCCATGAAATAATCACGAATTTCGTTTAAAAGAACAAGGTCAAGGCCTGTATCATACTCAGTTCCTTTCAAGGCAGCAACCATAGATTCCGTCGGTGCATGAGAAGTACCTAAAGCCAACGGAGACATTGCGGTATCAATCATATCAGCTCCGTTTTCAATTCCCTTCAAAAGGCACATAGAGGCAAGACCTGAAGTGTAATGGGTATGAATCTGAACCGGAATCTTAACTGCTTCTTTAATCGCTTTCGTTAAAGTTGCAGTGCGATAAGGAGTTAAAAGAGCAGCCATATCCTTAATACAGATAGAATCAGCACCCTCAGCCTCAATCTGTTTCGCATAGTCTACGTAATACTCATCCGTAAAAACATCGCCTAATGTATAGGAGATGGCAACCTGTGCATGAGCCTGCTCCTTTTTCGCCGCTTTGATTGCGGTTCTCAGATTACGGATATCGTTAAGTGCATCAAAAATACGAATGATGTCAATTCCGTTTGCAACGGATTTCTGAACGAAGTACTCCAGTACATCATCCGCATAATGACGATAGCCCAGCATATTCTGACCACGAAAAAGCATTTGAAGCTTGGTATTTGGCATTTCACGGCGGATAATCCGAAGCCTTTCCCAAGGATCCTCATTTAAAAACCTTAAACAAGAGTCAAAAGTAGCGCCGCCCCATACTTCAGCAGAATAATAACCGACCTTGTCCATTTTAGAAAGAATGGGCAACATTTCTTCAGTTGTCATTCTGGTAGCAAGCAAGGACTGATGCGCATCACGCAAGACAGTTTCCGTTACTTTAATTTTAGCCATTTTTGATCCCTTTCGTTATTCAATTGAAGCAATTTTGCTGTTGGACTCTACAGAATCGCCCTCTTTAACATAAAGAGCAACGACTTTGCCATCTACCGGAGCAACAATATCGTTCTCCATTTTCATCGCTTCAAGAATGACAACGGCTTGGCCGGCTTTGACCATATCGCCAACCTTAACATTGACCTTAAGAATTGTACCCGGCATTGGAGAATCAACTTCATGCGCACCAGCAGAAACCGTAGGAGCGGGAGCAGCGGATGGAGCGGGAGCGGACGGAGCTGCGGCAGCAACCGGAGCGCCGCCCATTTCATCAACGGTTACGTCAAAATTTTCGCCGTTTACTACTACATTAAATTTTCTCATTGCACTAATCTCCTTAAATTATAATTTTCAACTTGCTATTTCTGTCAAAGAAAACATTATGTACTATTATACACCATCGTTAATTAAATCACAAGGGGGTTAAAACCAGTTTTTACAATTTTTACAAGTTTCAAAAAACACATTTGCAGATTTTATACAAAGGTTATTCTCCTGAACAAAACGCAGTTGACGAAGTAACTGCAAATCCATATCCTTTGAAAACTCAACACGATCCTTCTCGTGGTCGAAAAGAAGTGCCATTGCAGCTCGAATTAATCCGTCAAACAATGCTGTGTCCCCTTTTGTATCCACCATCAAAATTTTCATCCCGTAATCCGTAAGGCAATAAAAACAGACGCCAAGAACTTCGCCACGATTTTCCGCAAGATATAAACCAAGTTCATTCGATTCCGGAATTTTATAGATTTTCGCCCAGGAAAACACTTCCTGCTTGTCCATTACAATTTTCATTTTTAACATATCATTTTCGCTCCGGTTTTTTTACAGCATTTCGAATCGCTTTTAATTCTTCCGCGGTCAAGTCCCGAACAGAACCAGGCTTCAACATTCCCAGCCGCAAAGGGCCAACAGCTGTACGTTTCAATCTGGCAACCTCCAGCCCCACCGCTTCACACATTTTACGAATTTGACGGTTTCTTCCCTCGTGAATTACAATTTCAAGGACAACCCGCCCATCTTCTTTTGACAGTACACGTACTACGGCCGGAGCGGTTTTCTTTCCATCTATCATTACTCCTTCGGAAAGTGCAAGCGCCTGCTCATCCGTCACATCTGGCCTAACTGTAACCCTATATGTTTTGGTAACATGACGGCTTGGATGCATCAAATCATTTGCGAAGGTACCGTCATTGGTAAACAAAAGCAAACCTTCACTGTTGCGGTCTAAACGTCCCACCGGATAAACCCGTTCTTCAATATCCTCTAAAAGATCCATGACACAGCGCCGGTCCTGATCATCCTTAACCGTTGTTACATAACCACGTGGTTTATTCATCATTACATAACGATATTTTTTTCTGCGAGGAATATATATATTTTCTCCTTCAACAGAAACCAAATCCTTTACAGGATCAATTTTCATTCCAATCTGTGCAGGATGTCCGTTAATCTTTACCTTTCCGCGAGCAATGAGTTCTTCGGCTTTCCGACGGGAGCAATAGCCGGCGTCGGAAAGCACCTTTTGTATTCTGATTTTTTCCACGTTAAAGTCCTTTCTCTTTACTGTCCAAAGCTTTGGATAAATTTAAAAATTGAATCAATCGCATTTAAAATTGCTTGAAACAATGCGCCAAATCCTCTCTCTGGCTCTGAAGACGAAGAAATTCCGCGTTCCACAGTTTCTGATGCCATTAGCTGCTGAGACGCTACAACCTCTCCTTCATAAAGATAATCTACCCGTCCTATAATTTCTCCCGCATGGACCGGCGCATAATAAAACTGCTCTACATATACCTTCGCTTTTAGTTCAGAAGGATCAACCACCGTTGTAGCAGCTCCATAAAGTTCTACAGCACAACTTTTCTGCGTTCCTCCAGTTACTGTAATATTGATATCTCCAGCAAGATCTGGAGGAATTTCAGACGCGGTTATCTTGGAAAAACCATAATCTAAAAGATTCGCCGCATC
>CAUABB010000074.1 GCA_958427155.1 uncultured Oscillospiraceae bacterium
GTTGGGCTAATCTCATTGGGGCTGATCTCAGTGAGGCTAATCTCATTGGGGCTAATCTCAGTGGGGCTGATCTCAGTGAGGCTAATCTCCGTTGGGCTAATCTCAGTGAGGCTAATCTCCGTTGGGCTAATCTCATTGGGGCTGATCTCAGTGAGGCTAATCTCCGTTGGGCTAATCTCATTGGGGCTGATCTCAGTGAGGCTAATCTCATTGGGGCTAAAAATATTCCTTTTATTCCTTATTCTTGTCCTGATTTTGGAATGTTTATAGGGTTTAAAAAGGCATCTGGTTACCTTGTGGTATTAGAAATACCAGAGGATGCAAAAAGATGTTCGGCAACAGGCCGTAAATGTAGATGTGATAAAGCGAAAGTATTAGACATTAAAAATTTGGATGGGAGTTGTGCAAATATTAAGTCGGTAAAGAGTAATTATGATCCTGATTTTATCTATGAGATAGGAAAAATTGCTAGTGTAGATAATTTTGATAACAATCGTTGGAACGAGTGCTCAACAGGTATACATTTTTTTATTAATTGGCAAGAGGCGGTGAATTATTAATGAACCATCTTGACCTGATAGAAGAGAACAGGAGGCTGACAATGGACTGGATCAACGTTAAAAGAATGACACCGGAGCCGTTTGTAAGTGTACTGTGTCGGATGCCTGGCGAAAAGCCTTTTCCTACAGTGCATGAGGGGTATATAACAAAAGACGGTATATGGGTATCAAATTATTTTAAGAGAGAACCGGGCGAAGTAACCCATTGGGCATACATGCCGGATTTTCCAGACGACATGGAGGACTAACAATGGCTGAGTACATAGAACGGGAAGAATTGCTTGGAATAGAAAAACTGCTTGATACAGAGGTTTTGAGAGCATCAAAAACAGCATCAAACATTTATGACCAAATACTGTATGATATCGAAAATTTCCCAGCCGCTGACGTGGTTCCGGTGGTTAGATGTAAGGACTGCTCACACTGTAGCATTGAGGGTTCGCTTTATCTCTGTGCGTTATGGAATCATTTAACGGAATTAAATGATTTTTGTTCTGCTGCTAAAAGGCGGGAGGAATAACAATATGAGATTGATTGACGCAGATTTAGCTGATATTTATTTGAATGACACAGCCTGCGAACAGCTTAAGCTAATTCCTACTATTAATCCAAAAACGCTTCCGATTGTGAAAAAGCTGAGGCAACAGCTTGAAAAAGTAACAGCGGAGAGGGACAAGGCAGTAAACGAATTATCTAAATGCTGTTATCATTGCAAGCATTACACGCCAAGATTACGAGGTATATCTACAATTTGTTTAAAATGCAAAACCGATGTAAATGGGAAAAGAACTAATTGGGAGTGGAAATGACTACAGGAGGTGCAGAGTGATGGAATGGATAAGCGTTGAGGATATGGTACCAGAATTAAAAGGAACTAATCAAGAGGTATGCTGTTTGGTTACAAATGGAGTTGTGATTCACATGGCATATTACACTTTAAGTGGATGGCACTTTTGCGAGAGTGGGCAAATAAAAGAACCAATGTTTTACGATGTAACCCACTGGATGCCTTTGCCTGAACCGCCGGAGGCGTTATGAAACAACGGCGGGACAAGCGAAATAAAATCAGAATTTATATACAGCCGGAAACCTTTTATCATTTGTGAAAAAGGAGAATCATATGAAAAAGATTCCTACATTGTTTAAAAGAGAGTTTAAAAACCATAAGGTTTATTCTATTAGTCCTGAAATTACACAAGGAATGGAGTGGGTACTTAAAGGAGAAGGAGTAGCAACAGAAAAGATGGATGGGAGCTGTTGCGCTATAATTGATGGAAAATTCTATAAAAGATATGATGCTAAAAAAGATAAAAATCCTCCACAAAATTCAATTTCGTGTGGTGATCCTGATCCAATAACTGGACATTGGCCTCATTGGGTAGCGGTAGACTATAACAATTCGAATGACAAGTGGTTTGTTAGAGCACTTAACAACACACCTGATTTGAAAGACGGTACATATGAAGCTATCGGCCCTCATTTTCAAGGAAACCCATATGGACTATTCGATGACATTCTTGAACCGCACGGTGTTAAAATTATTGACGTTGTAAGAACTTTTGAAGGTATTCGCAGTTACTTATCTAATAACTTGATTGAGGGGATCGTTTTTTGGAAAGACGGAGAGCCTAAATGCAAAATTAAAAGAACAGATTTCGGATTAAGATGGCCTTTAAATAAATGTAAAAAAGATTGAGGGTATTCGATGATCAAATACATCATCCAGCGGATTGAGTGCCAAAAAGTAGTCGAAGAATGGCGAAAAGATTCTGTATCAGAAGCAGAAACAATTTTGTGAAAAAAAGGAGAATAATAATGACATTTAATGAATTTGCAAAAGAAATACATAACAATGCTGTTGTACATGGTTGGTGGGATGAAGAAAGAAGCTTTGGGGAGGTTATCGCTCTTTGTCATTCAGAACTTTCAGAAGCGTTGGAGGCGTACAGAAATGGAGAACAGTTGTTTTATTTTGAACAAAATAAGCCAGAAGGTATAGCGGTTGAAATGATTGACTGCATTATCCGAATCTTAGACTGGTGTGGAAAAAACGGTATTGATGTTGATGAAATTATGTCGCAGAAACACGAATACAATAAAACTCGTTCATATCGACATGGAGGAAAAAAGATATGAAACGTCATAAGCCAAAACCAAAAGATTTATATTCAAAAAAAAATACTTTATGCTGGAGCTGCAAACGGTCAATAGGAGATTGCGAATGGTCAAACTTTTTTGTTCCTGTATATGGCTGGAACGCTGAAAAAACAACTATTAGAATGGGAACACGCAGAACAGAAAGTTATAGAGTTATATCTTGCCCTAAATATATAAGAGGTTAAATTAAATGAAATATAAAATTGATATTTACATTGAAGGAATAATAGTTAAATCTTACAAAAATTTAATCTATGAGGACGCTAGAAATATATTTTTAAATCATAGTAAATGTTGGGAAAACTATCCATTAGTTTATATTGATGGTATTCCTCAGACAATAAAAAAGGCATTAGAGCATTTTAAAATTAAAGGAAGTGTTTGGAGCGTATTATAATGGCCTTTCAAAATCAAAAGGTATATTATGAAAAATGTTACATATGTGGAAGAGAATTTAATGTTTGTTCTATAAAATTCTGCAAAGGTATAAATCAAAAAGTATGTTGCTATTGCTGCAAAAATTGTGAAAATAATATTAATTTTGATATAGGTCAATCATGCAAATTAGATAAGGGGAGATAACATGTGGATATATCTCTAATTAAAAACAGAATTAATTGCGTTGATTATGCAATAAAAATGGGGCTTGGAATAACGAGGCCCGGAGATAGATGTAAATCTCCATTAAGAACAAACGCAAAAAACAAATCATCTTTTGTAGTATATCAGAATCATTGGATAGATTATGGTTCAAGTGAAGGAGGCGATGTAATTGATCTCCACGCAGAATTATATTGTGGTGGAGATAGGGGAAAAGCTATAAGGGAACTAGCGGATATGGTAGGGATTACTTATGAACCAACTTATTCGTTTTGGAAGCAATCTACTCAAAAACTTTGTAATTTAATTGAATCATGGCATCAAAATTTAAGGAAACAAGATATAGATTATTTACATAGTCGTAAAATAACGGATGATACGATTAAAAAATTAAAAATTGGATATACCGGATATGGTACAACTGTATCTGTAAGAGGAACAAACGTACAGGGATTTGGCGCAAATAGAATTGTGATTCCAACATTTAAAAACGGTTATGTTTGTTCTTGGACAGCTAGGGCAATAGGAGATATTAAACCTAAATATTTAAAGCCTCCAAACAACGATTTTTCGCAAAGTATTCCATGGGGAACCAATACATTAAATTTATCAAATGATACTATATTTATTGCGGAAGGAACATTTGACGCTCTTTCTATATATCAATGCGGATTTCCTGTACTTGCTACAATGGGTGGACATTTTGGACCAGAAGCTTTAAAAACTGTATATGATATATGCCGGTCATATGAAAATGTTATATTGTCTTTCGATAATGATACATCTGGTAAAGAGTTCACTGAAAAATTAGGAGAATTATTTTTTAATAAGCGTATTCCGTTTAAGATAGCAAATATTCCTGATAAATATAAAGATATATCAGAATTTTATCAAGACGGTGGAAATGTAAAAGATTTATTTTTGCAAGATGGAATTATAGAACTTGCAAAATTAAAGAAAAATAAAAAGGATTTTGCAAATTTTTCTTATGATGCTGCTAAGTTTTATAGTAAGGCTGATATTTCTGAAATGTTTGTCGTTATAAAAAAAGAAGAAATTTTTAACCAAGCATGGCTAAAAGAAATTGAAACATCTTGCTATAAATGCCCTTCAGAAATAAAAATTGTAAAGGACATCATAAAAAATCATCAACTGTTGTATGTTGATGCAGTAGGCTTTTATGAATACCTTTCAAAAGGAAAATGGCAATTACTTTCTGATCAAATTATAAATGGCTATATTTCAGACGCTTTAGGTGTATTTCAAAGTGGTAATAAAATTGAACCAATAAAAAAACTTTTAAAGCCAAAAGTACTTACTAAAATTGAATTTGATAAGAATAATGTAATAAATTTTATTAATGGAACTTTAGAACTAGATTCTGGAATTTTTAGAGAGCACAGAGCGGAAGATTATTGTTCAATGCAAATGAATTACCCATATATTCCTGATGCTAGCGCGCCTAGATTTAAATCATTTTTATCTCAAATTACGCTTGACGATTCAAAAAGAATTGAGTTATTACAAGAAATTGCTGGATATGTTCTTTTCCCAGATTGTAGATATGAAAAGCTATTTGTTTTTACCGGAGAAGGAGGAAATGGAAAATCTATATTTACTAAAATTTTAACAGCATTATACGGCCCCGAAAATGTTACAAATATTCCTCCCGGTAATCTTACTGAAGCATTTGACCGTATTCATTTGCGTAACTCTATGGTGAATATTGCAGGAGAAATAAAAGCGGACGTTTCTGGATCGGAAGAAATTATTAAGCAACTTGTGTCCATGGAGCAAATTCAAGCATGTTATAAGGGAAAAGATAATATAAAATTTAAATCAAGAGCAAAATTAATATTTTGCTGCAATGGACAATTAAAATCCTCCGATACTTCCGCTGGGCTCGAACGCAGATTAAGTATTCTTAATTTTCCTGCTAAATTTCGTGAGAATCCTGATCCAAATGATCCTTTCCAATTTAAAGCTGATATTATGCTTGAGCAAAAATTATTAAAAGAGCTTCCCGGCATCTTTAATTGGGCTTACGAAGGATACAAATTGCTTCTTTCTGTGAATTATTTTACAGAAACGGACGAACAGGTTGAAATGATTGGGAACTTTAAGCGCGCTTCTTCTCCCGTTGTAGAATTTTGCGAATTTTTAAATGATGAAGGTCTTCCCCCTACTATTATTAAACATACTCTTTATATGAGATATAAAGACTGGTGCATTGATACAGGACATACTAGACCTAAATCAGAAACATCTTTCCATATAGAATTTCAAAGAGTAATGAATTTGGTTTATGATACATTTGAGCGTTCTATTCGGATCGATGGGTCTCCAAAAAAAGAAAGAGGGTATGTTTTAAAAGCTTCAAAAAAATAGCATAAATATGCGTAGTCACCCTTTAAAATTAAAGGTTGTCTACAACCCTGACTACAAACCTTAATTTTAATAATTTGTTCACATTTGCTTTGGCTGTAGTCAACCTTTCGTATAAAAAGGGTGACTACGAAAAAACCCTTTAACAGTGGGGTTTGAAAGCTATATTTTAATGTAGTCACCCTTATATTTAATATTAAATATAAAAATAAAAAAATAAAATATATAATATATAAAGAGACTTGAAATAATGGGTGACTACGCTTGAAAAAGGAGACAAAAATGCTAATTGTTTCAAAAAATCAAATGCCTTATGGGAACACTCCAGGAGAAGTGATTTTTTGGCTTAGGAAAAAAAGAAATATAAAACAAATTGAATTAAGCAAAGAACTTATGATATCGCCTGCTAGACTTTCGAGAATTGAAAATGGAAAATGCGAACTTACACCGGATGAATGCGTAAGAGCGGCTAATTTTTTTAATTTGCCTTGTGATTATATTTTACTTAACGTGAAGGAGAAATAAACCATGGAAGTTGGATTTGATCAAAATGCTATAGCTAATTCAGTTTTGAAACTTTTCGAAAGAAAGTTGGCTGTTGGAGAATTAGCTGGTGAAATTAGCAAGTTGAGTAAATACATGGCGACCGCTACTTCTCATACGGTAGAGCTTAGCATTGCCGAACAAGAAAAATTTTTAAAATCTATTTATGAATCAATGCTTATTGCAAAAGAAATTTGCATAAACCATAATTTCCTCGTTAGTGAGGAAGGGAAAAACAAGGAGAAATAACATGGCTACTAGTAAAAATACAAGAGGAATTTCAAAAACTAATAGAGAAAAAACTAACATTTCAAACTCCCACATTAATAAAATGAAAGGCTATCATCCCGAACCGGGTGATAATACTAAATTTTTAGAACTAAGTATGGAACTTTTTAATATGCCTGATATTGACTTACATAACGCTGAGGAAGTAGCCCAAAGGCTAAACGACTATTTTTCAATTTATGCAAAGTACGATTTGAAGCCTACAGTTGCTGGAATGGCTTTAGCCCTTAATGGAATGAGTCGGAGAACTTTATGGGGAATTGCCAACGATGCGCCAACTGGTGGAGCTGGGTATACTACGGCTTTACCAAAAGAAGTAGCGCTCTTAATCAAAAAATCTTACAAGATGATGGAAAATTTGTGGGAAAATTATATGGTGTCTGGTAAATTGAATCCGTTGACCGGAATATTTCTTGGCAATAACAACTATGGGTATCAGAATAAACAAGAGCACGTTATAACCGCTAAAAATAATGATG
>CAUABB010000075.1 GCA_958427155.1 uncultured Oscillospiraceae bacterium
ACATGACGGAGAAATTCATGCCCTAACCCCACACCGTCACTGGCACCTTTAATTAATCCCGGAATATCCGCCATTACAAACGAAGTTTCTTCGTCAATTTTGACTACGCCGAGAACCGGGGTAAGAGTTGTAAAATGATAGTTCGCAATCTCTGGCTTAGCTGCACTGACAACTGAAATTAAGGTGGATTTTCCAACATTGGGAAAACCAACTAGTCCAACATCCGCAAGAAGTTTCAGTTCCAAACTGACTTCAAAGCTCTCTCCTGGAAATCCGGGCTTTGCAAATCGAGGGATTTGACGGGTTGCAGACTTAAAACTGGCGTTTCCTCGTCCGCCCTTTCCTCCGTGTGCTAAAACAACAGGTTCGTCTCCGGAAAGATCCGCCATAATTCTACCGGTTTCCGCATCACGCACAACGGTTCCGCGCGGAACTTTAACGATTAGATCCGGAGCACTTTTCCCGGTACACAGTTTAGAGCGTCCGGGTTCACCATTGGGTGCGACATACTTCCTCTTGTAACGAAAATCGACCAAATTAGACAGGTTATCATCCGCCACAAAAACAACATTGCCGCCCTTTCCCCCATCGCCGCCGTCTGGTCCGCCGGCATTAATATACTTTTCACGGTGAAAAGAAACAGCGCCATTTCCCCCGTTGCCAGCCTTTATAATGATTTTGGCTTTATCAACAAACATCTTTTTTCCTTTCCGGAAACGTCTCCTTAGAAAAACAACTCCCGTCCCTTATTAAGACGAGAGTTGCAGGTAAAACTCCAATTATTGATTAAGCGCCGTAAACACTTACTTTTTTACGGTCTTTACCAACACGCTCAAATTTTACTTTACCGTCTACCAAAGCAAACAGAGTATCATCGGAACCGCGTCCTACATTCTCACCGGGATGAATATGTGTTCCACGCTGACGGACAATAATATTTCCAGCCAAAACAAACTGACCATCTCCACGTTTTACACCCAAACGTTTTGACTCAGAATCACGTCCGTTTTTAGTAGAACCAACACCTTTTTTATGAGCAAAAAACTGAAGATCCAACTTAATCATAGTCTTTACACCTCCGAATACATTAATACAATATAATCTTTATATTCCTGTGCCATAATTCCCATTTGCAATTCAAACACTTCTAAAAGCACCAATGCAATATCGTCATGGCAACTGTTGGGAAGGAGTAGCGAAACCAGATTTTCTTCTACTCTGACTTCTGCTGGAATTCCTGCACATTCAGTAACTCCATTCGCCGTCATTTGAACAGCAGTCGTTACACCAGCACAGACAACATCAGAACCGCTTTCCGCATAACCGGCATGACCGGAAACACAAAACCCAACAACACGGTTCTCCCGTGAGAACAAAACAACCTTAATCATTCAGGTTAAGCGTTAATCGCATCAATCCGAACCTGAGTATAGGGCTGTCTATGTCCCATTTTCCGCTTAGAATCCTTTTTTGGTTTGTAGGTGAAAACGGTGATTTTCTTAGATTTTCCGTTTTTCAATACTTTTCCGGTAACGGAAGCACCGCTGACAAGCGGAGTTCCCACAACAAAGCTGTTATCATCTTTTGTAAGAGCTACAACTTTGTCAAAAGTGACGGTAGCTTCAGCCTCAGCGCCGAGTTTTTCCACAAAAATTACGTCTCCAACACTGACACGGTACTGTTTCCCGCCTGTTTCAATCACTGCGTACATAAGGGCACCTGCCTTAATTCAATACTCGCTATTCGCAGGTGCGGAACTTCCTTCCGACTTCTTACCTGCAATATGCGGCAGAATCAATTTTATCATAAAGACTTACAGATGTCAATATTTCGCGCGATTTCTTCCATAGCTTTTTAAAATCGGCTTATTTTACTTCAACAATGGAAACGTTTTCACTTGGAACATCACTTTCAGAAACGACAATATCCATAATCTGAGCAGCTTCGTTTTGCTCAAGGCCTTCTGACTTTACAACGACCTTTGCCGACTGATCAGAGAGGTAAACGATACAGTCTTCAAATCCTTTGGATTTAATCAGGCTTTCCATTTTGCTTTCACTTTCAATCATTTTAGCAGTCGTCAGTGCTTTATCTGTTGCCTCTTTTACCTGTTCACTGCTTGCGGAAGTATCTCCGAACATTTTGGCAAGTGTCGCAACTGCTTCGTCACGAGATGTTTGTTTTTCAAGGCGAGCTTTTGCGAAAAAATCTTCGGAACTATCAGCAGAGCCGTTTACCAGTTCTGCGTCTCCATAATTTTTTTCAGAGGTCGAAGTATCTGAAGCGGATGTATCAGATGGCTGTGTCCCCGTAGCAATACTATTTTCATCATTAGCAAAAGTCCAGTTTATATAAACGGCAACACCCAAAATTAAAATCAAAGACGCCAAAACAATTTGTTTTTTTCCTACAATCATATTTAGCTTCATTGTTCAATTCCTCCAGATCATTTAATTTGATTTTACGACACATACCTGATCATATCCAATTCCAAGTACGGTTGTAATCAGGTCATAGATATTTTTGGAAACTGTCGCACGCCCTCCTCCCTCACAGACCACAACGACTCCTTGCACCTTGGGTTCCAACTGTTTGCGGACTAAAGCCGTTTTTTTCCCATTGGAGTCCTCCGCAATAATAAAAGACTCCTTACTGTCTTCACTTTGTTGAATTTTAGCACCTTCGCTTTGAGTATTATCTTCATTCAGGGTGGATGAGATATTTTGCTCTTTTTCATACACATACTCTACTCCGCTTTCCAAAGTTATCATAACCTGAGTTTTTCCAACTCCTTCTACTGTTGTAAGAAGCTCTTCTACCCTTTTTTCAAGTTTTTCCTTATACTGTTCAGTAGTTGTTAACGTTCCATTATCAACGTCAGTCTCTTCTTCGCCTCCTGATGGCCAAAACTGTGAAAGACCGATTAGAACGATTCCGATCAATCCCAAAATAAAAATAATTCGTACTTTCTTGTCATTTTTTCCAAAAAATTTTTTTACTCCTTCTGTCAATGAAGTCTGTGACATAAGAAGCCTCCTTTTTTTCCAACACGTTCTATTCAGATACTCGAAATTCGACCTTAGTTTCGTTCCCTTCTGTCAGGCTTTCTGAAAGCGTTTCTGTAGACGGATAATCCTCCAAATCCACAAGAACAATTACACTATTAATAATTATGCTGTTGTCCTCTTCGATAGTCGTATTCACTTGAATTTCTATTGGTTCAATTTCATATTGCCTTAAAGTGGAATACATCGTTTGTGAAACTGACTGTTTTGTAAGCTCGTCAAGTTTTTGATTGACAATAGTTTGTAAACTTGATTTTTCTATAGACATATCTTCTGTTTGATAGACAGAAAGACTGTTTTCAAAAGCGGAATAATCAAAATGAGTAAAAGGAACAATTAAACAACTTAGAAAAAAAATGCTTAATATAAACCGCGCTGTTTTTTCCAGACTAGATTTTGGCATTAATCCTTGAAAAATAGCTGCCGCTACAGCAGTGACACAAATAGATATTCCAATTTCCCGTATCATATTCATAAAAACTTACCCCCCCATTGAAAGAAACATAATAATGGTGGTGGAAAGAATGATCATAACCGCATAGCATAAAATCAAGCCCAAAAGAAGAGACAACATGGAAGATACTGATTTTAAAAGTCTGCCCAATCGGTCCACACCGAGAATCCCACCAAACATCTGTCCTAGATTAATCGCTAGCATCATTGCAATAATCTCTAAAACAATTGGTAAAAAGGTGCAGATTGCTACAATAATTCCAAAGGAACCAGTTGCCTGCTTTATAAATCCAAGACATCCCTGTACTGAACTGAAGGCCTCACTTAAAGCACTTCCGAAGACCGGGATTAAGCTTCCAATAAAGAATTTTGTTGTTTTAGTTGCTACCGTATCGGCTGAGCCGGAAACTAAAGATTGAACAGACAATAAGGCTACAAAGAAGGTAAGTAAAAGGCCAATGACCCATATTACTGTTTTTTTTACAGTTTCAGCCACATAGTCAAGACGAAGAGAAGGATTCAGTGTTCCGACAATACTAATTGCAAGATAAATGCATAAAAGCGGAGTTAAAATAGTGGCTGCGATTTGTGATATTACCTGGACTGTTCCAAAAAGAAATGTACTGTAAGCGAGTGAAGACATTGGCTTTCCTGCAACGGCAACCACACTGGTAAAAACCGGAATAAAGCTCAAGATGAACTGACTGCATTCGGTAATTGCTGATACTGCATGGTTGACGCATTCAATTACCGGAGAAGAAAGAGCCAGCATTAAAGCAGAAATTCCGATAAGATTCTGAATTGTTATCATTCCTTCTCCTGGTGGATGGATTGCTCCCAGCAAAGCAACCAGCAGAAAAACTCCCATCAAGGTCGTAAAAAGGCGAAAAGGCGCTGTAAAATAATTTGATCCCAATTCAAATATTCCGGTTAAAAGATTTAAAAAATTAAAATTAGAAATTGTTTCTGTGTTAAACTCATCAATTCCGTTTTGACCTAGCAAGTCTTTTGCAGTTTCCGGAATCTCTCCGCCCAAACTCTCATCAATGCTTGTCTCTAGTTCTGTGATAAGTTCTTCTTGTGTTTTTGAGGAGTCATCATCTTCTTCAGCATAGACAGGAATAACTAATATAAGTAGCAGGAAGGAAATAATCAAAAGATATCGTGCAATTTTCATAAATCCTCCAATCAGCCAATCAAGCCGATGGCAATTTGTAGCAGAGATGAAATCATTGGAAGAGCTAGAATCAGGACAGCTACTCTTCCAGCTAGCTCAATTTTGCCGGCCATAGCACGTTCCCCGGCATCTTGACAGGTGTCAGAGGCCAACTGAGTAATATAGCAAATACCAAGAGATTTTATAATAACGGAGGTGTATTCATTACCATCTTCAATTTTTCCAAGAATAGAGCGAACTGTTTCAAAAAGAGGAGTCATCTGTGCCAGTACTGTCAGAAAAATAATTACTCCACAAATAATAGAAGCTGAAAGTGCATATTCTGGACGATATTGCTTTAAAAGAAGACAGATCAGCGCTGATAGAATCCCCAATCCGATTATGGAAAAAATACTGACTTCCATAGTAATATTTATCCTTTCGCAGGGGCTTTTTATAATTGAGACAGTTTAAAAGTTTTAAACTGTTACCATAGTCCAAATACGTTTTTAACTGTTTCAAAAAGGCTACTAATCTCATTAACAATCATTAGTAAAACAACAATTAGTCCAGCTAAAGTGGTCATCATCGCCTGCTCTTCACGGCCGGAACGAATTAGTAGTTGGTTCAGAACTGCTACAATAATTCCAATCGCGGCAATTTTAAAAATCAGATCAACATTCATTGTGTTCCTCCATTTTACACGTTTAAATTAGTATAATTACCATTCCTACACCGGCCAAGGCCCCCAGAGAACGATAGAGCCTTCCTTTTTTCCTTTTTTCCTCTTCCGCTTCTTCGCGCTGTCGTTTTAATAATTCTTCTGTCATTAAAAGCGCACTGATTTGGTGTTCCACATCAGCAGAGCCAATAATGTCCGAAAGAGAAAAAATGGGTGATAGATCGGCTTCGGTCAAATTCATCTGCCCCTTTGTTTGCTGAACCGCTTTTTTCCAGGCACTTGGAAAGTTATTTTGTTTTTTTAACAGTTCTTGGCAAACCGTTATAAAAGGGAGGCTTTTGCAGAACGAATCTTCTGCCAAAAAATCAATTATTTCTTTGGTCGGAAAATTTTGATAAACCAAACAGGTTTTTAATCGATCTAAAAAAATTAAAACAATTTCCAGATTTTTTAATCGTTTGTTTAGTCTGTCAGATAAAAGAAAGCCCATTCCGGCTGAAGTCAGAAACATTAACAACAGTCCTATGTATTTGATCATAACGAACAATCTCCTTAATTCTCCCAACATTTTTGATGTTGTCCATCAAGACAATCCAGGGGAAAGCCCCACTTTTCAAAATATCCGCCATATTTCGTCGGTTGAGAAGTTCTTCAAAAGTTAAGGCATGTGCGGTTGCTATCATGACAACACCTGCGTTTATACCGCTGATAATGCTTGCCTCGTCTCCCCTTCCTCCAATTTCATCACAAATAATCACATCAGGAGACATACACCGAATTGCAATATCAATTCCAATCTGTTTTGAATATCCGTCAAAGACATCGGTATTCCACCCTACATCATTTTGAGGTTGGCCATTATAAACTGCAGCGATTTCTCCGCGTTCGTCAATCAGAGAAACCTTTTTACTTTCTCCGATCATACCATTTGAAAATTGTCGACAGAGATCTTTAAGAACTGTTGTTTTTCCAGAAGCTGGAGGGCCAACAATTAATGTCCCTCCAATCCCATATTTACGGTAATGGCTGCACAGCTTGTCTGCTGCCCCCAAAACCTGCCGCGCTATACGTAAGTTAATGGAATCAATCCGCCGTACAGCGGTAATCTCTTCTTTTTCCCATGCAACATTTCCTATAATTCCAGCACGATGGCCTCCCGGAAGAGTCAAAAAACCGTTTAATAAACTATTTTGTACGCTATGAAGAGAGTATCCGCTCATACATCTGATACATTCATCCACCATTTTTTTAGGAACTGGAAACCCTCTGGAAAAAGAAAGGCCTGGATGTCCGTCAGGTTCTAGAAAATAAAATCGTTTTTCCCAACAAACAAGGACAATTGGCTTTCCAACGCGAATTCTGATTTCATTTACAACTTTTTTTATTTCGTCTGGAACAAGTGCTAAAAGGTCTTTTAGGGCAGCGGGAAGAGTCTCTATTGCCTGATCAAAAGGATTCATATCGTTTTTTACCTATCCTTTCTCCTCCGATTAGTAAAAAGTATGCTTAAACTTGTCCTGTTAGAACAAAAAAAAAAAAAAAACAATTTTCCAGTG
>CAUABB010000076.1 GCA_958427155.1 uncultured Oscillospiraceae bacterium
ATTTGGTTCGATATTTTGGCGGGCGTACCATCACGGTGGAAAACGGAAGTATTGTTTTTGATGATTATGTAGGAGGGAACGATGAAAGCCAGCAGCTTCAAATATCTCGTTAAAGAAGGTGCAACCAATGTTTGGCTAAACCGTCTGATGTCTCTGGCTTCGGTTGGAGTATTGACGACCTGCCTGCTTTTAATTGGTTTCTCTTCGCTGATCGCGTTAAATATTAATCGAATGGTTGATTATATGGGGGATCAGAATGAGATTGTATTTTTTATTAAGGATGATGCTACGCAGGAACAAATTGACGAAACTTTAAATTCCCTTCAGAATGATAGTCGACTATTTGATGTTATTTATGTTGATAAGGCACAGGCACTGGAAGAGTATAAAGAAACAATGGGCGATAGTGCTATTTTGCTGGAAGGTTTGGAAGGGGAAGAAAATCCCTGTCCTGCCTCTTATCGCTTTAAACTCAGCGATATTTCTCAAACTTCCGCAATTGTGGCGGAGCTTGAGCAGAACCCTATTAAGGAAAAGATCAATGCGCCGACCGATATCGCGGATACAATGACCAATATTAAGGATATGATTACTGTTTTTGGTGTTGTTTTGGTGGCGGTTTTGGTTGTGGTTTCACTTGTAATTATTGCAAATACCATCCGTGCAACGGTTTTCAGTCGCCGTCGGGAAATCAATATTATGAAGTATGTTGGGGCGACGAACAATTTTATCAGAATTCCATTTTTTGTTGAGGGAATTTTGATTGGGGCAATTGCTGCTGTTATTGCTTTTCTGCTGATTTGGGGAGGTTATTCACTCCTTTTTGGTTATATGGAAAACCATGCTTCTACTTGGCTGCGTCAGATTTTGGGAAGTATTATTCCGTTTAATGAGATTATGTGGCCTCTGTTAGGTTATTTTTTAGCTGCTGGAGTTGTAGTTGGCGCTGTTGGGTGTACGTTCAGTATTCGAAATCATCTTAAGGTTTAATGTGGGAGGCTTAAGTGTGATGTTTAGGATCCAAAACGGATTTTTGAGAAAGATTGTCGCAGTTTTGGCCTTCTCTGCCCTTTTGATTACGGGAACGATTACCATGCCGTCTTTACAGGTAGGAGCTACAACGGAAGACGATCTGCGGGAGAATTTGAACTATTGGGAAGAACAGGAAGCAGCGGCTAATCAGGAATTGGAGAGATTGAAAGATAGCATAGCCAACCAAGAAGCGTACTATACACAGCTGAGCTATAAGATTTCTAGTATTGAAAACCAAATCTATACCATGAGCCAGCGCCTTACAGCCCTGAATGCTGATATTTCTCAAAAGGAGCAGGAAATTGAAACAACCCAGAAAAAAATTGATGAAAACTATGAGTTGTTTAAAACGCGCCTAAGAGCAATGTATATGTCGAATGATGCGACGGTACTGAGCGTCCTGTTTGGAAGTTCAACATTTTCAGAGTTTCTGTCTGCCGCGGAGACAACACAGCGGATAGCAGAACATGACGATCAACTGATCAAAGAGCTTACAGCACAGATGAAACAGATTGAAGCGGATAAGGCAGCGATCGAGGAATCACGTCGGCAAATTGAGTCGGATAAAGCGGCTCTGGAGACAAAACAGAGCGAACTTAACGCAACCAGAACAGAAGCGGAACAGGTGCTGAGTTCGTTAAAGGGAGATAAAGAAACGGCTCAGGCTGATTATAATGATAAAGTCGCTCAAAGGGAAGCAGCTGAAAAGGAACTCGATGATTTTCTTGCAAGTCATCAGAGTGACGGCCCGGTTATCGGGGGTGGCTGGCTTTGGCCTGTGGCGGGACATACCTATATTTCCGATTATTTTGGAGATCGTATCTTGAACGGGCAGCCGGAATTCCATAAAGGAATTGACATTCCCTGTGCGACCGGTACACCAATCCGGGCGGCAAAAGCCGGTACGGTTATTCGGGCTAATTACAGTAGCTCGTACGGTAACATTGTTATTATAGATCATGGCGGTGGATATACGACTGTTTATGCACATAATTCTAGTTTGAAAGTTGTTTATGACCAGTACGTGGACCAAGGGCAGACGATTGCGCTCGCTGGGGAAACTGGGCAAGCATATGGCTCTCACTGTCATTTTGAGGTCCGGATTAATGGTGTGGTTCAGAATCCCCTCAGTTATGTGGCGATCACTGGCTGAGTATATTGGCTTGGAGGGAACAGCGTGTGAAACAGAAAATATTTTGCAGTGCATTTGTTAAACTTACGGCAGTGGTATTATTTTGTACAGTGTTGATTGGAAGTGTTGCCTCTACGTCTGTTTTTAGGGCAGATGCTGCCGTTACTCAGGATGAATTGGAACAGAAGTGTGAGGAACTGGAAAGAGAGGAAAAAGAGATTTCTGCCGCTTTAGAACAGGCTAAGCAGGATGTTGCTGATCAGGAGGCTTATTATACACAACTTGGGTATAAAATTTCAAATACTGAAAGCCAGATTTATACTATGAGCCAGCGGATTAGCGTTTTAAATGCGGAAATTAGCCAAAAAGAAGAGGAAATCGCAAAAGCTCAGAAAAAAATTGATGAAAACTATGAGTTGTTTAAAACGCGCCTAAGAGCAATGTATATGTCGAATGATGCGACGGTACTGAGCGTCCTGTTTGGAAGTTCAACATTTTCAGAGTTTCTGTCTGCCGCGGAGACAACACAGCGGATAGCAGAACATGACGATCAACTGATCAAAGAGCTTACAGCACAGATGAAACAGATTGAAGCGGATAAGGCAGCGATCGAGGAATCACGTCGGCAAATTGAGTCGGATAAAGCGGCTCTGGAGACAAAACAGAATGAGCTCAATGCAACTCGGACAGAGGCAAATCAGGTGTTGAATGAACTGGAAGGAAAAGAAGCTCAGACGCAGGAAGAGTATGAACGAATTGTCGCGCTCAAAGAAGAAGCGCGTCGTGAGCTTGCGGCGTTTATTTTGCAGAATCAAAGCGGCGGGACGGTAGTATCTGGCGATTGGCTCTGGCCGGTTGTAGGATATACCTATATTTCCAGTTATTTTGGTAATCGTTGGTTTAACGGTGTCCTTGAAGGCCATAAGGGAATTGACATTCCCTGTGCGACTGGTACACCGATTCGGGCATCCAAGGCAGGAACTGTTTTGCGTTCGTATACCAGTTCTTCTTATGGTGAATGTGTTGTTATTGACCATGGCGGTGGATATACGACATTGTATGCGCATAATTCTCAGCGGCTGGTATCCGCGGGTGAAACCGTTGCACAGGGGCAGACCATTGCACTTGCTGGTTCTACTGGGCAATCTACTGGTTCACACTGCCATTTTGAAGTGATGATTAACGCGGTACCTCAAAACCCCTTGAATTATGTAAAAGCGACCGGTTGACAGTATAAGTGTCTGGCAATAGATTTGGAGGAAACTGTGGATGAATAAAAAGATATCCTTGGGTGCGGCAATCAGTTTTATGGCGGTTGTAGCGGCTATTACCTTTACTATTACCATGATTTTTTCTCTCAGTATTTTTAATGATAAGGTTTATAATGTAAAGGAGCGGGAGGAACTTTATAAAAAAGTATCGGAGATTGACAATCTGATCCGCCAAAATTATATTGGAGATCTGGACGAGGAATATCTTCTTAATGAGCTATCAAGTGGTTTTGTTTCTGGCAGCGGTGACCCGTATGCCGCTTATTATGACGCAGAAACATATAGTCGTCTCCAGGCAATTGAAAGCGGGAAACTGGTAGGAATTGGCGCGAGTTTATCAAGAGATGAAAGTGGTTACATTCGTCTTAATCAGGTTTATAGTGATTCTCCATCGGATTCTGCCGGCCTTAAAGATGGCGATTTAATTGTTGCAATCGGTGGCCAGGATGTAAAGACTATAGGATATTCAGCAGCCCAAGATCTTTTAATTGGTGAGCCCGGCACTAAAGTCAATATTACTTATCGGCGGGATAGTGTGGATACTTCTTGCGACATTCTCCGGAAAAGTTTTGAAGTTCCGTTGGTCTTTTTGGAAATGAAAGCAGATGGAAATGCCTATGTAAAAATTTCTGCGTTTAATGCTTCAGCGGTCGATCAATTTCGTTCTATCTTAAATCAGATAATTTCTGAGGAAGCTACGGGAATTGTGTTTGATCTGAGAAATACTGCAAGTGGCGATTTGGACAGTGCCTGTGAAATATTAGATATGCTTCTGCCTTCAGGTGATCTCCTTTCAGCAACTTATAAAGATGGAACGACAGAACTTCTTAAACGATCTGATTCTAATGAGGTTTCTCTTCCAATGGTGACTCTGATAAACAGTAAAACTCAGTATGCTGCTGAACTCTTTGCGGCAGATTTGCGGGATTATGAGAAATCAAAGTTGGTTGGAGTTAATACGTATGGTCAGGGTGTCATGCAGCAGTCGTATCAGCTTAAAGATGGAAGCGGTGTAGTGCTTAGCAATGCTTTCTTTATCCCGGCTGCCAGCGCTAATTTTAACAGCGTTGGAATTAAACCGGATTATGAGGTTTCTCTTTCGGCTGATGCTGAGAAGGATTTGAATTACGGTCAGCTTTCTGACCAAGAAGATACTCAATTGATTAAAGCGCTTGAGGTTTTAGACGCTTCTCAATAATAAAAACGTTAGGGGATTTTAATAAATACTCGTATTTCTTTTTCACCTTGCTCATATACTTTGGTAGTCTGTTAGGACTCTAATGTAGAAGGGCGGGGTGATTTTTATATTTTTTATAATAGACGGAAAAGAGATAGCCTATCAAAATGGAGGCTTTTTTAAGAAAGGCTTTTCGGTAAAAGAGGAATGTTATTTAGGCGGAAATTATAAAATCATAACCTTAAAAAGCAGGCGGATAAACTGGAAAAAGTTAAGAAACATTTTAGGAGCTTCATCGGGTAAAGTTGTTTTATGTGAGGGAATTGGGCTACCAGAAGATTGTGGGATCAGTCCGATTGATACCTCCGAAATCAGCTATGTGTTTTTGAAAAATGCTGTTGAATATTTGTTGGAAAATTCCTCAATCCCGATTCAAAAACGGATGGCGACAATTATTGATTTGCGTGGGGTTTACCACGATTTAGCTAGAATTATGGCAAAGCACTGTGCGCTTTTAAAAGTTGTTACACTTCATCACGAGAGCTATGATCATCTTTCTGAACAGCTCCGGGAAGAGATGGGCGCTGTTCTTCAGGTTACCGATGTATTGGATCGACCAAATGAAAATTTAATGATTGTTTCTCCTAAGGGGTTTGGCGCAGACTTTGCAGGCGCGGTTACGTCACCGGTGGTTACGTTGGAACCGGAACAGTTTTGTGGAGCTCAGGCTTTATCAGGGTTTTATGGCGTCGATTTGTCGCCTTTTAAGTTGGTGGTTCCAAAGCGGGTAAATCAACTTCAACTTGTAGCGGCGCTTTATAGTGTAGAAGCACACAGGGAGTTGAAAAATTTTTTACCGCTTCGATGCCTTTGGAATAATTGTGAGACAACGCTGCAAAATATTTTGGAACAAAGATTCTTGCTTGACACGGAAGAACAGATTTAATATAATAGGTACATTGTAATTGTCACAGAAGCTTCCTTTTATGGGAGGCTTTTGTTACTAAGGAGGAGTTTGTATGTCTGCAAAACAGGTTGTATTGACCGAAGATGGTTTAAAACGTTTAGAAGAAGAGCTTGAAGAGCTTAAAACGATAAAAAGAAAAGAAGTTGCGGAAAAAATTAAGGTTGCTCTTTCTTTTGGTGACCTTTCGGAAAATAGTGAATACGATGAAGCCAAAAATGAGCAGGCAATGGTTGAAGCGCGAATTGTACAGGTGGAAGCAATCCTCAAAAATGTAAAAGTACTTGAGTCTGACGATCTGGGTACCGATGTTGTGGGGCTTGGCTCTAAGGTTAAAATTCGTGATGTAGAGTTTGATGAAATCATGGAGTATCATCTGGTTGGTTCAACTGAGGCGGATCCAATGAATGGTAAAATTTCGGATGAATCACCAGTTGGAAAAGCGATCCTTGGCCATCGTGTCGGGGAGACAGTCGAGGCAGAAACACCTTCTGGAACAGTTCAGTACGAAATTTTGGAAATTATGAAATAAAAGCAAAGGGCGAAAGCCCTTTGCTTTGTGTATCTGGGTTGTCGAAAAAAGTTTGAAGGAAAGAGAATTTGGCGGGGAGGATATCATAATGAGTGACACGATCAGCGAAGCGGCTTTGCGGGAGGAATTGAATGAACAGCGGCGGGTTCGCCGTGAAAAGCTGGCGGATCTGCAGGCGGCGGGGAAGAATCCATATGAGATTACCACCTATGACGTCACCCATACAGCAAAAGAAATCCGAGAACATTTTGAGGAGTTGGAAGGGAAAAACGTTTCTCTTGCAGGACGGATGATGAGCCGCCGTAAAATGGGGAAAGCCAGTTTTATTGACCTGAGGGACAATACTGACAGAATGCAGTCTTATGTTCGGATTGATGATGTAGGCGAAGAAAGCTATACTTCTTTTAAAAAGTGGGATATTGGCGATATTATTGGCCTGAAAGGGACTGTTTTTAAGACGAAAAGCGGAGAAATCTCTGTTCATGCAACAGAGATTGTCCTTCTTTCAAAGTCGTTACTACCTCTTCCTGAAAAATTTCATGGTTTAACCGATACTGATATGCGGTATCGCCAACGTTATGTGGATTTGATTGTTAATCCGGAAGTCCGAGAGACTTTCTATAAAAGAAGTCAGATTTTAAAGGAAATTCGAGCATATCTGGATGGGAAGGGTTATTTGGAGGTGGATACACCAGTCCTTCACACACTCGAAATTGGAGCGGCGGCCCGACCGTTTGTCACCCACCATAATGCGTTGGAT
>CAUABB010000077.1 GCA_958427155.1 uncultured Oscillospiraceae bacterium
TAAAAGCAATTTTGGAATCCACCGGCGCCCGCCCGGTTCCAATGTGGCTTGACTTGAACAAGGAAACCCTTACCGCCAAGGTAACCCGGCTGCCGAATCGTGAGGATATCGACCTTGATGTCGAAGAACATCTCATTGTCGAGTTGTATTCCAAGTAATCCCTTGGGATGATTGCTTCATCTGCAAGATAAGCGTAAGTTCTATCTGGATTTTACGCTTTGCAGGTTGAGCAGGATCGCGGCAATGCCGGCACGCCGGCTGAAACATTTTAGCTCATCGTACGCGTTGGGCATGCAAACAGGAGGGTTATAAATGATTGAAATCGAAAAGCCAAGAATTGAGACGGCAGAAATTAAATCAGACGGAACATACGGCAGATTTATTCTCGAGCCACTCGAGCGCGGCTACGGCACTACGCTGGGTAATAGTCTAAGACGTGTGCTGCTCTCCTCGCTACCTGGTGTTGCTGTCACGTCAATTAAGATTGACGGTGTACAACACGAGTTTTCAACCATCCCTGGCGTGAAAGAGGACGTCACTGAGATTGTTCTGAATATTAAAGGACTGATCGCCAAGATTCACGGTGAAGCGCCTAAAACAATTTATGTTGAGGCGGAAGGTGAATGCGAAGTCACCGCCGGGGATATCAAAGCGGACAGCGAAGTCGAAATTCTCGATCCGGGCATGCATATTGCTACCCTTTCACAGGGCGCAAAGCTGTATATGGAGATTGTTATTGACCGTGGCAGAGGCTATGTTCCATCTGAACGGAACAAACAGAATCTTCAGTCTTCTATCGGTGTAATTCCGGTGGACAGTATTTATACGCCTGTGCTCAAAGTGAATTATACCGTGGAGAACACTCGTGTCGGTCAGATTACCGACTACGATAAACTGACTCTGGAGATTTGGACCGATGGGACTATTTCCGCTAAAGAGGCTGTTTCCCTGGGGGCCAAGGTTCTCAACGAGCATCTGAATCTGTTCATTGATTTGTCTGAAGAAGCGTACACCACGGAAATCATGGTGGAAAAAGATGACAAGGGCAAAGAAAAAGTCCTCGAGATGACTATTGAGGAGCTTGACTTGTCTGTGCGTTCGTTTAACTGTTTAAAACGTGCGGGCATCAACACGGTTGAAGATTTGATCAATAAATCCGAGGACGATATGATGAAGGTCAGAAACCTCGGTAGAAAGTCACTGGAAGAGGTTGTTGAAAAGCTTAAAAATTTGGGCTTTAACCTTAATAGTGGCGACGAATAATACCAAGGTTTTCCGGTTTCCCGGGAAATATGTGGGGTAAGGAGTGAATTCAAATGGCAGGAAGCAGAAAGCTGGGCAGAACATCTGATCACAGAAAAGCGATGCTCAGAGCGATGGTTACCTACTTGCTTGAGAATGGTAAAATTGAAACGACTGTAACGCGTGCCAAAGAGGTTCGCGCTGTGGCAGAAAAAATGATCACCATTGGCAAGGACAGTTCCCTTCACAATAAACGTCAGGTTTATTCCTATATCACCAAAGAGTCTGTCGCCAAAAAAGTTCTGGATGAAATTTCTCCAAAGTATGCAGACAGAAACGGTGGTTATACAAGAATTGTCAAAATTGGGCCGCGCCGTGGTGACGCAGCAGAAATGGCAATTATAGAGTTAATCTAGTTTAAATTGATTTAAATAAAAGGCGCAGTGAATTGATTCACTGCGCCTTTTTTCAGTTTGCGCCACTTGGAAAACTATGTTATACTAAAATACAATGTGAAAAGCGTATGTTCAATAACTGTTCAAAAGGGAGTGATATCAGTGTATGAGACAATACAATATGACTTAACTCGAATTTCCTATGGACGACGTGATACGTTTTATTATCTGGGCCTTTGGGAAGAGGGAGAGAAAGAACAACTATACGTTTGTGCAATTTATTCGGCTTTGAATACCTCTGCTCCTGGACAGCAGGCACGTTGTGGAAAACTTTTTCCGGTTGTACTTGAACGGGATGGTAAAGAAATTTTTTATCATGCAACTGCCACTCCACTTTGTGTTACTTTGGAATATCAGGGAGGAAGTGCCCGCCTCTGCCTTGAAAAAGGTAGTATTCTTCGGATGGAGGCATTTGGTGTTAATGTAGTTCTTGCGCCACCTTTGAACCCACATGAAATCGCGAAAACCAGGAATGATGGAAGCTGGGAAGTGGTTATGAGCCCGGTTCCAAAGCTTTTATTCTGCCCAGTTTGTGGAACTATGGAGGCTGTTTCTGGTTTTGACGTTATAAACAGTATGCCAGAAAATACCCGTTTTGTATTTTATCCGGATGGAACAGGAAGAGTTGATCTTGCGGTTCATCTTTATTTGACAAACGCTTGTCGTAAGAAGGAATATCCTTCGTTTGACTCTTGTCTTGCTGATCTTGAAGAAGAGTTTACAGAGTATTTGAAAACGGTTCCTGAACTTCCAAATGAATATGCCGAGAGTCGAATACTGGCAGCATATTTAGTTTGGTCACATATCATGCCGATTGATGGGATGGATATTATTTATATGAATAAAGGGGTCCATCGCTGTACGTCAAGCTGGCAGCAAAGCTATCATGCGATGGGACAGTATCAGAATCCGAAATTTGCCTGGGAACTTTTGACGTCAATGTTCCATTATCAGGATGATTCCGGAATGTTGCCAGATATTATTACCGATTCGACACAAAGTTTCAGTGGTAACAAGCCACCTTTTCAGGGCGTTGCCTTAACTTTTTTGCGTCAGTATACTGATTTTTCATTTGTTTCTCAAAAGGAGCGAACATTCTTTTATGAAGGATTTTCCCGTTTGATTTATTGGTGGCTGTCTTACCGTGATACTGATCAGGATGGGATTGCCCAGTATGATGCCGCAGATGAGGCTGGTTGGGATGACTGTTCCCTTTTTCAACAGGGTGTTCCGGCTGAATCCCCGGACTTGGCATCTTATTTGATCCTCGGAATGGAACAACTCTCTATTTTAGCGGGTGAATTGGGAAAAACTTACGAAGAGCGAATGTGGAAAGAGCGTTCAGAAAAGATGCTTGAGAAAATGTTAGATTTTTTCTGGAACGGAGAGCGTTTTACTTCTCGTTTAAATCAGACACATGAGTGGGTCCAAAGTGAAAGTCTTGCGGCTTTTTTGCCACTGTTGCTTGGAAAGCGTTTGCCAGAGGAGATCATTCAGAAGATGACAGATGCGTTATCAGAAGAAGGAGCTTGGCTGACGCCATATGGATTAGCGGGTGAACGTCTTGACAGTGACCATTATCGTGAGGTTGGCTGGTTAGCTGGTCCGATTCTTGCACCAGCACAAATGTTGGTTTGTCTTGGCTTGCGGGAGTGTGGTGAAGAGGAACTTGCGAAAAAGATCGCGAAGCGCTATTGTGATGCTTTAATTCGTTCCAAGTTTGCAATGATAATGAACGCAAAAAGTGGCGAAGATGTCAGTGAAAGACGCTGGTCAACCCGTTATCCAAACCGAATGTCATGGACAGCAGTAGCTTTTTTGTTTATAGGTTCGCTGTTCCTTTAATTAGGTGGTATTTCGGTTCTAAAAGGAGGTAAAATGATGCGCTGTATGCTTTGTCGAAAACGAGTGGAGAACCTGACGGAGCATGGACTTTGTGAGGAATGTGAAAAAAAGTTTGATTTTGATCAGGGAGAACCTTATATACCGGAAGAGGATGAATCTTCGGCTAAAACGCAGTTGAAACGAATTTTAATTACTTCGTGCTGTGCAATTGGTTTGATTTTATTCCTGTTTTGGATGATTCCGCTTTTGCTTACACTGTTCGGTGTTCTTGGAAATTGAGTCCAGCGCCCCATTATTTTTGAAACGGGCAGAAAGCGCCTCTGTCAAGAGGCGCTTTTTTATGGAAAACTTTGAAATTGAAAAGGAAGAAAGAGCTAAAAAATGGTGGAAGAGAAAAAAATACCGTTTATAGAAAACAACTTCCGTAAGGGTTTACGGGATGGAGTACCGATTGGGTTGGGATATTTGTCTGTTTCTTTTACTTTTGGGATGATGGCGGTCGGTGCAGGTCTGCCAATTTGGGCGGCAGTACTGATTTCAATGCTTAATGTCACTTCAGCCGGCCAGTTTGCTGGACTTCCTCTACTTGTTTCCGGTTCTTGTATTGAAATGGCTCTAACACAATTTGTCATCAATATACGTTATGCGCTGATGTCCCTTTCCCTTTCACAGAAGCTTCATCATTCCGTTAACCTTCTTGACCGGGTGTTGATTGCTTTCTGCAATACAGATGAAATTTTTGCGGTTGCTAGCAGTAAAGAAGGAGAAATCGGAAAAAGATATTTGTATGGGCTTATTTTAGCACCTTATTTTGGATGGGCCTTTGGTACCTTTTTAGGTGCTGCTGCGAGCAGTCTTCTGCCTGCGATTGTACAATCTGCCCTTGGAATCGCAATCTATGGGATGTTTCTGGCGATTATTATACCGCCTGCCAAACATTCCCGTCCTGTGTTGAAGGTTGTTTTATTCGCGGTTTTGCTTAGCTGTGTATTTCGTTTTACCCCCGGTTTAAAGGATATTTCAAGCGGATTTGTTATCATTATTTGTGCAGTTGCTGCTGCTGGAGCGGGGGCATTCTGTTTTCCGATACAAACTGCTGAAGGAGGGACAGAATAATGGGATATATATTTTGGATAAACCTTGCGGTAATGGCCGGTGTTACTTATTTAATCCGAATGGTCCCGTTGGCAGTGTTCCGAAAAAAACTGGAAAACAGACGGATTCAGTCTTTTCTTTACTATATTCCCTATGCGGTTCTTGGCGCTATGACTTTTCCTGAAATCCTTTTTTCTACGGGAAGTGTATGGTCCGCAGTTGTTGGATTAGTAATTGCTGTGATCCTTTCTTATTTTGAAAAAGGGCTTTTAACGGTTGCGCTATCAGCCTGTGGGGGCGTTTTGGGAGCGGAGTGTATGATTCAATATTTGCTGCCTCTTTGGGGAATCACTATATCGTAGCGCAAAAGACCGGATCTACACAGCCTTTTATTTGAGATTTTCAGGAAAATTATTTGAATGTGATGGGACATTTTGGGGATATGCTATCAATAAAAAGAGCTTTGGAAATTCATTTCCAAAGCTCTTTTTATTATTTGTGGTGTGAAAAATTTCAAGATGGAGGATCTTTTAATACATCCGTCCCCCGTTTCGATTTTCCCAAAGGTCTGCGTTATCGCCCATAGCTGCCTTTAATCCTTCTGATAGATCAGTAATCTGACGGATTATGTCATCTGGCACCTCAGTATTGAAGGCGGATAGGTTCTGTTCAAGCTGTTTAATGCTGCGTGCCCCCATCAGGATACTTCCTACACCCTCTGTCTTTTTTAAAAAAGCAAGAGCTAGAGTAGACATTGGATAACCGGTTTCGGTACAAAGATCCGCGAAAACATCCAGAAAAGCAAAAATTTCTTTTTCAAAACCGGTGTCGTTATGACGTCCCTGTTGCCATTTTCCACTGTAAAATCGAGTCTCACGTCTCCCCATTGGTACGTCATCAATCGAACGGAACTTTCCGGTCAAAAGGCCTTGCGCCAGTGGTGAATAGGCCCAGACGGCAATCCCATTTTCCCGGCTTTTTTGGAGAATCCCTTTTTCTATCAGTCGCCAAATCAGAGAATAGGGGAGCTGATTTGTCACAACACTATAGTTTTTGATTTCTTCCAGCCCTTTTTGCGCGTAATTACATACCCCGACGGCCCGGATCTTTCCGTCTTTTTTTAACGTTTCAAAAGCACGGAAAGTTTCTTCCTGCGAAATTTCAGGATTAGGCCAGTGAATTTGATACAAGTCAATATAGTCGGTATCCAGACGTCTTAGACTCGCTTCGCAGTGAGCAATGACGTCATGATAATGCAGGCAGTCGCTGTAGACCTTGGTCGCTATAATCGCTTCGCTGCGGCGTCCTTTAACCGCTTTGCCCAGCATTTCTTCGCTTTTGCCGTCACCATATTTTTCAGCGGTGTCAAGCAGAGTTATACCAGCATCCAGCGCAGCGTGAATGGTATCAATTGAATCTTTTTCTTCGTTAGCTCCCCAGATTTTAGCACCGGAAAAAGCCCAGGTACCTAATGAAAGTTTTGGAATTTCAAAATCAGCGTTTTGTAGTTTTATGTATTCCATAGACGCCCTCCTATTTTTTACTGTGTACTGTTTTTAATGATAAAAGGCGACCAGCGTATGCCGCGCCGCCTTTTATATAATAATAACAGATGAAGTTTCTGTGACTGGGATAAAACCTCACTTTTTAAAAGGTAAATTAACAACGTAAAATTATAATTGCCGGAGGCAACAGGGGTTTCTCAGCCGTCGCAGGAGAAGCCTGCACAGGCGGCATGAGGTTCTTATTTTATCAGTGAGAACGCGACAATAACGCTTGCAAAAACAATAGAAACCATTGAAAGCAGCTTGATCAAAATGTTGATCGAAGGTCCTGAGGTATCCTTAAAAGGATCACCGACAGTATCGCCGACCACGGCAGCTTTATGGGCATCGCTGCCTTTTCCACCGTGGGCGCCGCCTTCAATGTATTTTTTGGCGTTGTCCCAAGCGCCGCCTGAGTTTGCCATCATGACCGCAAGGATAAATCCGCAAACAGTGGCGCCCGCAAGCATTCCGGCGACACCGTTGACTCCCAGAATCAGCCCAACAACAATCGGAGCAATGACAGCAAGCAGAGCGGGAAGGATCATTTCTTTTTGTGCGGATTTGGTACAAATGTCAACACATTTTGCATAGTCCGGCTCCGCTTTTCCGTCC
>CAUABB010000078.1 GCA_958427155.1 uncultured Oscillospiraceae bacterium
AAGAACATCCTGCAACCATGGATTTTATTGATAGATTTCTTTCTGCGGAACTATAAAAATAGATAATAATAGTAATAAGGGGGATACAGGATAAATCTGCTACCCCTTAATTTTTAATTTTGATCCTTTGATTCGACCGTATTTTCGGGAAATAGAGCTTCTTTTCCTTTATAATAAGAACGACGAAATTTTAATCGAAAGGATTTATGCTCTATGATTACCCTCGTTTTTCGCTGGAAACCTCTTTTAGTTAGTATCTTAATCAGTTTAGGTGTAGGTGGACTCTCTTCCTTATTTACAATGGGTAGTGCTGAACTATACCAGTCACTTAATCAGCCACCACTTGCTCCCCCACCGATTCTATTTCCCATTGTATGGACTATCCTCTACATTTTGATGGGGATTTCCGCTTATCTGATCTTTGAATCTCAGTCTTTTTTAAAGAAAAGGGCATTGACACTTTATGGCGTTCAACTTCTTTTTAACACGTTATGGTCACTATTCTTCTTTACGTTACAATGGTATTGGTTCGCTTTTTTCTGGCTTGTAATTCTTTTCATTCTGGTTCTCGCCATGATTATTTCCTTTTACCAAATTAATAAAACCGCAGCCCTTCTCCAGCTCCCTTATCTGTTCTGGCTGTTGTTTGCGGGTTACTTAAACTTTATGATTGCCTTAAATAATTAAAAAAGAAAAGACGGTATATTAAAAATTTGGTACCGTCTTTTCTTTTTTGCAATCGTACATTCCAGTCGTTTTTCAAAGGGACGTCTTTTTCTCTTTTTGTTCTCGGAACGCAAAAAAACGCTGTCCCACATAATTAAACAAAGTGTAAAGGCACATCCCAACAAACATGGCAATCTGTTCTACCACTTTTAGCTCAAGCTTCATCGAGGAAAGTAACCAAGTAATCGCAGGCTGTGCAATGCTGTAGGCCAAAACGTAACACACACCAACATTTAACGCGAATTTAAGCGCTGTTTTCCAGACAGAATCCTGATTTTGAAAGGTAAACTTTTTATTTAAAACATAACTTAAAATTCCACCCAAAAGATAAGAAACAGCAGAAGAACCCCAATAGCCAAAGCCAGCTAGATTATAAAGGAGATACATAGCAGCTGCGCTGAACAGTGTATTAAGGACGCCAACAGCCAGAAATTTAATCAATTTCAGGTCGAAAAAACTATTTTTCGACATTGTCTTCCCCCTCGTTATTGAGATAATCAGCTACCAGATACCGCGGACGGCTTTTGGTTTCCAGATAAATTTTCCCAACATACTCTCCAACCACTCCAATGGAAAGGAGCAAAAGACCGCCAATTGCCCAAACCGAAGTTGCTACACTGGCCCATCCAGTCACAGTCTCCCCCATAAAAAAGCGGCAGACAATATAAATCAACATAATAATGCTGATCAAAAAAACCAAGAAACCAATCCATGTAATAATCCGGATTGGTCTGACGCTCAAAGACGTAATTCCTTCCAAAGCAAATGAAAGCATCTTTTTAAGCGGATACTTACTTTCTCCGGCAAATCGTTCCGCCCGTTCATACAAAACCGTATCCGTCCGGTATCCGATCATCGGTATCATGCCGCGAAGGAAAAGATTGACCTCTTTAAACGCTGAAAGTCCTTCGATAGCCCGCCTGCTCATCAGGCGGTAATCGGCGTGGTTGAAAACGGTTTCTACCCCAAGAAGTCTCATCAAACGGTAAAATCCCTCAGCGGTGAAACGTTTGAAAAATGAATCCTTTTTCCGGCTGCTTCGCACACCGTAAACGATATCGCAGCCGTCCAAATACTTTTCTACCATCTCATCTATAGCGTTGATATCATCCTGTAGGTCAGCGTCCATCGAAATCACCATATCGGCCTCCGACTTTACTGTCATAAGCCCAGCAAGAAGGGCGTTTTGATGGCCACGATTTCGCGTGAGATTAATCCCCCGAAACAGAGCATCATCCCGGTGAAGTTTCTCGATCAGGTCCCAGGTTTTATCTTTAGAGCCGTCGTTTACAAATACAACCTTACTGTCTTGGGCAATTTTACCTTTTCCGATCAGCCAATTCATCTTGCTTTTTAAACGGGCAGAAGTTTCAGGCAATACTTCCTCCTCGTTGTAACAAGGGATTACCACAAACAACCTATGTTTCAAGTTTTAACACGCCCTTTTTTGCAATTCTCTTTTAATGATAGCAAATCCACTGGAAAAAGTAAATCAGCCAAAGAAATATCCTATCTCTTAGTATGGTCAGCTGATAAAGAATGAAACAAAAAGAACCAGAAAAAGAATTATCCGATTCTTTTTTCTTTATGTCTCTACGAATTTGACCATACCCACAGCATTTAATATGTTTAGAAATTCAGTATACCCCTGCAGGGGCTTCATCGGTTCTAGATCCGTTTTTATCCAAAATAAGAGCCGGTGCTTTGAAACCCTCCTCACGCTTTGGGTTGCTCCATTCATGTCCTTTTGAGGCTAAAGCGTTACACCATCCTTAAAAATAGAGAGATTACCTTTGTCCAGTACTTCTGATTTTGCCCGAACTTCGCCTGATGCTATCCGTAAAATAAACCTGTAAAATTCATATACCAGTTCATCCATTGCACTTCCAGACAACAACTTTCCTGCATCGTAGTCGATCCAGTGATTCTTTTTTTCTGCGAGTGGAGTGTTACTTGCAATTTTTACAGTGGGAACTGGACAACCAAAGGGAGTCCCCCGTCCAGTGGTAAAAAGGACTATCACCGCACCCGAAGCCGCAAGTGCACAGGACGCCACCAAATCGTTTCCCGGACCTTGTAGGAGGGAAAGCCCTTTCACTGAGACAGGTTCCCCATAAGAGAGGACGTCCTCAACCGGAACGAACCCTGCTTTTTGCACACATCCGAGTGACTTTTCCTCTAAAGTGGTAATTCCTCCCGCTTTGTTTCCGGGAGAAGGGTTCTCATCCACCCGTTCACCGTACCGCATAAAATAAGACTTGAAGTTATTGATCAAATCTACCGTTTTCTCAAATACCATTTTACTCCGACAGCGGTTCATCAAAAGTTGTTCCGCACCGAACATTTCCGGTACTTCGGTTAACAAAACACTTCCACCATCCACTACTAAAAGATCAGAAAAAGCTCCGACAAGAGGGTTTGCCGTAATTCCGGAAAATCCATCTGATCCGCCGCATTTAAGCCCTACAACCAATTCGGAGGCGGAACAGAGTTCCCGTTTATCACTTGCTGCAAACATGCAAAGTTCTTCTACCAGTGCAGCTCCCGCCGCAACTTCATCTTCGCAATCCTGGCAGTTTAAAAAACGGACTCGAGTTTCATCATATACCCCTAACACCTTTTTGAGCTCCGGGATGTTGTTGTTTTCACAGCCCAGTCCCAATACCAGCACACCTCCCGCATTTGGGTGACGGATCAAACCCGAAAGGAACTTCTGCGTCATCAGCTGATCATCTCCCAACTGAGAACATCCGTAAGGGTGACTATAGCTGAAAATCCCGTCAATATTGCCGATTTTGTACTGTTGCGTCTCCCGCTCAATTTCCTTTGCGATGGCGTTGACACAGCCCACCGTTGGAATAATCCAGATCTCATTCCGAATTCCTACCCGGCCATTCTGCCTGCGGTAACCAAAAAAACTCCCACCCTGCCGTGTTTGGAGAGATAGATTTGTAAAATTCGGATGATAGCAGTACTCCAGTAGACTTCCCAACGAAGATTTCAGATTATGGCTGTGAACCCAGTCACCCTTTAAAATATCCGTCTTGGCTGTACCAACTGCGCAACCATATTTAAGCACTACTTCTCCGGCTCTAATTTCCTGCAAAGCAAATTTATGCCCTGCTTTCACAGAATCACGCAATTTGACTGCCTGTCCGTCAACGGTTACGGCACTCCCCTGTGGTAAATCTGTCAGAGCAACTGCTACCGTGTCTTTTGGATGGATACAAATTGCCTGTTTCACACTTTTTCCTCCGTCAATACAGATCTCATCGCGGCTTCCATTCCCTGTTCGCGGATGATCCGCAGATGATCATTAACCTTTGCGGTGAATTCAGGATAACCTCTTAAATCCTCTCCCCAGAAGTCGACCCTAGCAGCGGCAAGATCGGTAAGTTTCTCTGTGGAAGCCTCTTTATTTTCTTTAAAAAAGTCAAGAACGGACTGGTCATCTAAAATCTCATACCACTCATCGCCATGTCTCCCCATCCATTTCCCATCTTTTAGTTCCCCGTTGCTGTAAAACGCGAGGAGGGCCGCAAATGAAAAAGTCAAAAGAGGGGGAATTTTCCCATTTTTTTGGAAACTGTCCCGAAAAGAAGGTAAAATTCTCGCCTTCCATTTAGAAACCGAATTCAAAGTGATGGAAAGGAGTGCATGATCAACAAAGGGATTTTCAAACCGCTCAAAAACTTTATTCGCAAAAGCCTCGGCTTCCTCTTTCGGCAGGGGAACGGTGGGGACAATCTCGTTAAAAACAACTCTAGTCATAAAGGAACGAATTAGAGGGTCTTTCATCGCCTCCCGTACGATATCTTTCCCAGCCAGAAAGGCAGCGGGGACAGTAGAGGTATGTGCCCCATTCAGGATGCGAACTTTGCGCTCCCGATAAGGGCGTTGGTCAGCGGTAAACAGAACCGGCTGACCCGCCTTGTCAAGTGGAAGCCGGTCCGAAATATCCCGCTCACTTTCAATAACCCAGAGGCCAAACGGTTCGGCTGTGTCTACCAAATCGTCTCGATATCCGAGTTCTTTCCACAATTGTTCCGCCCCATCTTCTCCCTTCGGATATCCGGTGACAATTCGATCCACCAAGGTGGAGCAGAATATGCAAGCCGATTTAACCCAAGCGGAAAAACCCTCTTCCAAGTTCCAGACTTCGGCCAGACGCAGGACACACTCTTTAAGTTTCTCACCGTTGCGTTCGATCAGCTCCACCGGTATGATGATTAACCCTTTAGAGGAATCCCCGAAAAAGGTATTGTACCGGCGCCAGAGAAACTGGGTCAACTTTCCCGGATAAGTTCGGGGCGGACAGGCCTCGAAAGAATCGGCTTCATCCAAGATAATTCCCGCCTCGGTCGTATTCGAAACGACAAATTCCAGCGTATCAAGCTCTGCCAGCTTCATATAAGTTTCATATTCTGTGTAACAATCGTATACGTTCTGAATAGAAGTTATAACTTCGTTTTCTACTATCGGAACACCCTTTTCACTTCCACGGAGAGAGACTGTATAAAGATTGTGCTGCCGGTGAAAAGCTTCCAGGCTTCCTGCTGCGATTGGCTTCACAATAGCGATGCCGCAATCCATTACACCCGTTTTATTAGCCGCATCTACCATGTAATCAACAAAAGCACGAAGAAAATTCCCCTCTCCAAACTGAGCCATCCTAACTGGGTGCTTGCTAGGGTTGAATAATTCGTTAATTGTTTTCAAAATACTCCCTCCTTAAATTGTAAGTGCTTACATTTTTAATTCTAACAATTTCAAAATAATTGTCAATCGCTTTCTAATAACCTCTTGAAATTTTTAAATAAAGCGGATATTATTAATTTGTAAGCTCTTACATTTTGAGGTGTTTCATGACCATTTACGATATTGCAGAAAAAAGTGGTGTTTCCATCGCTACCGTATCTAGAACTCTTAATGGCGGAAAAAATGTCAGCGAAAAAACCCGTAAAAAAGTCCTTTCTGTTATCAAAGAAGAAGGATATACCCCAAATATTTTTGCAAGGGGGTTGGGGCTGGACTCTATTCAGATGATTGGTCTTCTCTGTACCGATGTATCAGACATTTATTACGCAAAAGCGGTTTCAATTCTTGAAAACCAGTTGCATCAGAAAGGATTTGACGTACTTCTGTATTGTAGCGGATCCAAAATAGAAGATCAAAAAGCATCTCTTCAGCTTCTGCTTGATAAACGGGTTGACGCTATCATTCTGATTGGCTCTGCTTTTCAGGAAGAATCAGGTGGTGCTCATATTGGACAGACTGCCAGACAGGTTCCAGTTTTTATGATCAACGGAGTTGTCAATCTTCCTGGCGTTACCTGTATTGCATGCGACGAATACAGTGCCGTGGTACAAAATATCTCAGAGTTATACCGGCAAGGGGCCCGCAGAATGCTTTATCTTTACGATGCTCTAACCTACAGCGGCCGCCAAAAGCTGAAAGGGTATCGAGACGGACTTAAGGCCTGTGGACTTAAGTGGGATGAACAGCTGACAGTCAGGGTAAAGAAATCCTTACAAGATGCATGCAAAGCGGTTTCTGAGCTGATGGATTCCGGAATTTTTTTTGACGCTGTTATGTCATCGGAGGATCTACTGGCTATTGGAGCACTCAAAGCGCTTCAACAGAAAAAAATCAAGATGCCAATCATCGGATTTAATAATTCTCTTCTTGCAGAATGTTCCACCCCTTCTTTAACCAGCATAGATAATATGCTAGATACTATTTGTCCTTATACTGTCAATCTGCTTCTTCACCTCCTTAAAGGCGGAGAAGCTCCCAATAAAACCCTTGTGTCCGCAAAACTTATAGAACGAGAGACCTTTCGTTTTAACAAAAACGAAACAAATAAAAGGAGGAATTCCCCATGAAGCCCTTTATGGATGAAGATTTTCTGCTGCAAAACGAGTCGGCCAGACAGCTTTATCACAACTATGCCGAACCGCTCCCAATCATTGACTATCACTGCCACATTAATCCGCAGGAAATCGCAGAGAATCGAGTATTTGATAACATCTCACAGGTCTGGCTGGGCGGCGACCACTACAA
>CAUABB010000079.1 GCA_958427155.1 uncultured Oscillospiraceae bacterium
AATTCGCCGCGATATGTCCTCGGATGTGATGAACCGGGATAAGTGGTTTCCTCGCCGCCATACTAAGCCCTTTCGCAAAGTTGACACCCACTAATAACGCCCCAATCAACCCCGGGGCAAACGTCACCGCAACCGCATCAATTTCTTCAAGTGTGAGCTTTGCCTGCTCCAGTGCTTCCTGTACAACTCCAACAATATCCTCGCAATGGCGCCGCGAGGCAATCTCGGGGACAACGCCTCCGTATTTTTTATGTTCTTCCACCTGCGAAGCCACCACCGAAGACAAAATGGTTCGGCCGTCTTCTACAACCGCAGCCGCAGTTTCATCGCAGGAAGACTCTATTCCAAGTATTTTAACCATGTCGAAGCTCCTTTTTCATGATTACCGCATCTTCTTCCGGTTTCCGATAAAACCGCTTCCGAACACCAACCGGAACAAAACCAAACTTTTCATAAAGAAAAATCGCAGGGGAATTTCCCGCGCGAACCTCAAGAGTTACTTCCTCTGCCCCGTCGCTTAACACCGTCTCAAAAAGAGCGTTCAGAAGGGAAGAAGCGACTCCCATTCTGCGGTGGGATTTCTCTACGCAGAACGTATTAATATGAACATTTTCGCAAACATGATACGCGTTTAAATATCCGCACGGGCTCCCCTCATCTTCAGCGACTAGCGTTATTCCGTATGAATGGGTCTGCTCAGACTCAAAGTCCAAAGCAGTCCAGGGGTCGCTGAAATTCTCACGTTCTAGTTTCACCAAAGAAGGAATATCCGCCGCGATCATCTGGCGAATTATGATTCCGCGCATAAGGGGTGCTCCTTAAAATAGCCGATCAAAAAAATTCGGATCTGCTTGAAACAGTCGCGATAAACCTCTATATCCCCGCCGTAAGGATCCGGAATCCGCATCACCGTAATTTTGCTTTCAGCCCCCGGTACCGCACCGGACAATAGCCGTCTCTGGTCTTCTGTCATGACAAAAATCTGCTCTGCCTCCTGGATATCTTCGAGCGTAATCCGACGCGATTTGTGTCCGGAAAGATCCAATTTTTCCTCCTTTGCCACTTCTACTGCATTAGGCGTTGCCGGTTGACCGTCAAAAGCGGCAACGCCGGCACTAGTCGCCTCATATTTCTCAGACAATCCTTCCTTCTCCAACAACTGGTTTAATACCACCGCGGCCATGGGACTACGGCAGGTGTTGCCGGTACAGACTATCAGAAACCTTTTTTTCTGCTTGCTTTTCATTTAATTCATCCTGCCTTCACTTTTCCTTATTCTTTTGCGTCATACCAGGTTTTCCCCTGCGATACATCAACCAACAATTTTACTTTTAAATCCGCTGCGTGCTCCATTTCTTCTCGGAGATAGCCTTTTGCACGTTCTGCATCTTTTTGAGAAACCTCCAAAATCAGTTCATCGTGTACCTGCAGGATCAAGCGACCATCAACCTTTTCCTGTAACAGCCGGTTATATACCCGAATCATGGCAATTTTAATAATGTCCGCCGCTGTTCCCTGAATCGGCGCATTCATAGCCGCCCGCTCTCCAAAATTACGAATATTTTTATTATGGGATTTCAGCTCCTCCAAAAAGCGACGGCGTCCGAACATGGTCGTCACATATCCGTTTTGTTTAGCGGACTCCACTGTCTCTTTCATGAAACGATCAACGCCGCTGTAAGTCTCCAGATAATTTTTAATATAATCAGAAGCCTGAGAAACTGTCACCCCAATATCCTGTGAAAGGGAAAAGGCCCCGATGCCGTAAACGATTCCAAAGTTGATCGCTTTTGCACGAGTTCGCATTTCATGTGTAACCAACTCAAGCGGAACCCCAAAAACTTCTGAGGCCGTAATTGCGTGAATATCGGCCCCCCTACTGAAAGCGGAAATCATCCGTTCATCTCCCGCAAGATGGGCAAGGATTCTAAGCTCAATCTGGGAATAATCCGCGTCAACCAATACATAGCCTTCTTTTGCCACAAAGAAACGGCGCATCTGCCGTCCTAGCTCCGTTCTGGCCGGGATATTCTGCATGTTCGGCTCAGTCGAGCTGGTCCTCCCTGTTCTGGTTTCCGTTTGCTTAAACGTTGAATGGACCCGCCCGGTTTCATCCACCACCTTCAGCAAGCCCACTACATAAGTGGAATAAAGCTTTGTCAGCTTCCGGTACTCCAAAAGTGCCGGTATAATAGCGTGCTCCCCCCGGATCGCCTCAAGCGCCTCCACGTTGGTTGAGTAACCGCTTTTCGTTTTCTTTTTCGGGGTAAGCCCCATTTTCTCAAACAGAACCACATTCAGCTCTTTGGTGGAATTGGGATTAAATTTCTCCCCTGCCAATTCAAACATCCGGTTTTTGAGCACTTCAATCTGCTCCGAGAGCGCCGCACCAAAATTATGGATACCGGACTGGTCAACGGCAAATCCGACATACTCCATCGCGGCCAAAACCCGGCTGAGCGGCATTTCCACCTCATAAAACAGATTTAACATGCCCTGAGAGGAAAGCTCCTGTTTCAAAACACGCGAAAGCTCCGGCAGAACCGCCACCGCAAGACAGGATTCATCCATCTGCGGCAATGGAATCTCATACCGTTTTGCAAGATTAACGGGATCATATTCTCTCCCGGCAGCATCGAGCAGATAGGCTGCAAGCGCCCCGTCAAAATCAATGTTTCCTAATTCTATACCTCTTTCCATGCAAAACCGATAAAGCGGTTTTACATCAAAAGTGCGTTTTGGCTTACCAGAAGCTGCAACCAGTTCTAAGAAAGCCCGCTCTGCTTGAAAGCGGAATTCATATACGGTATCTCCTCCTACAATTTGAAGCTTTTCGACAGACCCGTCCTGCAATACTACCAGGAAATCCAAGGTCTCCTCATTAGCCAAAGCGCTTTTTACCACATCATAATCCGGTTCCATCACTATCTTATCAGGGCCAACCGCTTCCAAAATCAGCTGAGGAGTCGTAGATTCTGATATCTGAGTTTCCAAATGAAGTTTCTGGATATAAGAATACATTTCGTAGCGATTAAAAAGGGCTGTAAGAGCCGCATCATTCCGTTTTCCCGAACGATAATGCTCAAGATTCAAATCGATTGGCGCTTCCTTGCAGATGGTGGCAAGTTGCTTACTCATAAAAGCACTTTCTTTTCCCTCTGCAAGAAGTTTTTTGATTCTGGGAGTTGCTTCAATGGCCTCAATATTTGCGTAAATCGCCTCAATTGAGCCGTACTTCTGAATCAATGAAAACGCCGTTTTCTCCCCAATTCCCTTAACGCCGGGAATATTATCAGAAGAATCCCCCATCAAAGCCTTAACGTCAACTAGCTGCTCCGGTTCTATCCCATATTCGTCAAAATACCGCTGCGGCGTATAAAGGATCGCTTCCCGAGTGGTCGCGAGCCGGACGTTGACCTCATCGGTAATTAACTGCAGGCAATCCCGGTCTCCCGTGGCGATGACGCACTCATTTCCGCTTTTTACGCAGAGTTCCGCAAGCGTTCCCACAATATCGTCTGCTTCATAGCCTTCCTTCTCAACCACAGTAAGGCCCATGGCACGAATAATTTCTTTAGCAACCGGCATCTGCATTAAAAGTTCCGGTGGAGTTCCCTTCCGGGTTCCTTTATAGGCCTCAAACATTTTATGCCGGAATGTTGGAGCATGTACATCAAACGCAACAGCAATTCCATCCGGTGAAAACTCATTTTGCATTTTAAGCAGGATGTTCATAAAGCCGACAAGAGCATTGGTAAAAAATCCATCCTTTGTTGTAAGCAACTTTACGCCATAAAAAGAACGGTTCAAAATGCTATTTCCATCAATTGCGAGAATTTTCATATTGGAGAAACCCCATTTCTTTTTTTCGACAACAAGCCTGCCATTCACACATCTGTTCTTCGCCCACACAGTATATATTGACGAAATTCTGCCGATCTATTACAATAATCACAAATCCAAAATCTTAATTTTAATATTATACCATACCATTCGTATGGTTTGAAAACAATTAAAATTGGCGGTATCACGCTGATGCAAACCGCAAGCCTTGCGCCGATGGCTTCTGTCGCTGACCGGACTTTCCGGACTTTATGCCGTTCCTACGGCGCGTCAATGGTAACCGGCGAGATGGCAAGCGCTAAAGGAATGGTCTATTCCGACAGAAAAACCGCCGAACTTTTAGAAGTCACAGACGCTGAGCGGCCGATGGCGGTTCAGCTTTTCGGGGACGATCCTTATTTTATGGCCCTTGCCGCCGAAAAAGCGATGCGGTACAAACCGGATTTTATTGATATTAACATGGGCTGTCCTGTTCCTAAGGTAGTCGCAAACAACAGCGGAAGCGCGCTGATGAAAAGCCCTAAGCGCGCGGGAGAAATTTTACGAACGGTAGCGAACGCAGTTTCTGTTCCCGTTACGGCGAAAATCAGAGTGGGCTGGGATCAGGAATCCCGCAACGCGGTTGAAATGGCGAAGATATTGGAACAAAACGGCGCGGCGGCGATTGCCGTGCACGGACGAACACGCCAACAGATGTATACGCCACCAGTTGATCTTACAACTATCCGGGAGGTTAAACAGGCAGTCTCGGTTCCAGTTATCGGGAACGGAGATATTGAAACGCCGGAGGATGCCAAGCGGATGTATGAGTTCACTGGCTGCGACCTCGTCATGGTGGGGCGCGGCTCTTACGGCCGTCCATGGATCTTTAAACAGATTCAGGAATATCTGGAAACCGGCCATTATTCCTCCGACCCTTCTCTGGAAGAGCGAATGATAATTTTAAAAGGTCATATTACCGCACTCTGCGCCCATAAAGGCGAAAAAATCGGCATGCGCCAGGCAAGGCACCATGCGGCTTGGTATCTAAAAGGGCTCCATGGAGCGGCCGCGTTCCGGAAAGCATGCGGGGAACTGAGCACTTTATCTGATCTTGATCTGCTGATTGAACAAGTACTCAAAGAAAACCGGGAGAGACCGTTATGATAATTAGAGAAGCGAATAAAAACGATTTGAAAGGTCTTCTGACCCTTTATACCCAGCTTCATGACAACCCCATTCCGTCAGAAAGCGAGGCTTTGTCTGCTCTTTGGGAACAGATTTGCGCCGATTCGAACCATCATATCATCGTTGCTGAAGAAAATGGCAGGATTGTTTCCTCCTGTGTCGTTGTCATCATTCCAAACCTCACTCAAAATCAACGCCCTTACGCGCTGGTGGAGAACGTCATCACCGATGAAAAATACAGAAACAAAGGATTTGCCACTGCCTGCTTAAACTACGCAAAAGCACTGGCAACGACTGAAAACTGCTATAAGATCATGCTGCTGACCGGGTCTAAAAAAGAAAGCACTTTGCGGTTTTATGAACGAGCCGGCTATAACCGAAACGATAAAACAGCTTTTATTCAATGGCTAGAGCACCGTCCGTAAGGCTTTCGTTCCGCCAGCAGTTTCGTCTTGTATAACAAAGTCGACAAATTCTCTCCGAAAGTTCTGAAAATAAAAACCACTTAAACAAAAGTTTTCCCAAAACGCGATTATTCTGGTTTTTAGCCGGCGTCAATGATCAAAGCCGCATTGACAGCTTTTCCAAAAGGCCTTACAATAAAAAAGGTTTTTTAAATTTAAAAAGAAAACAGGGTGATTAACATGAACAGTGATGCAGTGACCAAAGGAGTTAAAAGCGCGACCCATCGTGCTTTATTTAACGCTTTGGGATATACAAAAGAAGAAATGGAACGCCCGCTTGTAGGGATTGTGAGTTCTTACAACGAGATCGTTCCGGGACATATGAATATTGATAAAATTGTTGAGGCCGTGCGGCTTGGCGTTGCAATGGCCGGCGGAACACCGATTGTTTTTCCTGCGATTGCCGTCTGCGACGGAATCGCAATGGGCCACCAGGGAATGAAATACTCCCTGGTTACCCGTGACCTGATTGCCGATTCCACGGAAGCGATGGCGATGGCCCATGCATTTGACGCGCTTGTCATGGTGCCGAATTGCGACAAAAACGTCCCCGGTCTTTTAATGGCAGCTGCCAGGCTCAATATTCCAACCATCTTCGTCAGCGGCGGCCCCATGCTTGCCGGACGGGTAGACGGATGCAAAACCAGTTTTTCCAGCATTTCGGAGGCGGTAGGCGCATACAACGGCGGAAAAATTACCAAAGAAAAGCTGGATGAATACGAGGAGAAAACCTGCCCTACATGCGGTTCCTGCTCAGGAATGTATACCGCGAACAGCATGAACTGCCTGACTGAAGTCCTTGGTATGGGACTGCCCGGCAATGGAACCATTCCAGCGGTTTACTCCGCTCGCTTGCGGCTTGCCAAACACGCTGGAATGCAGGTGATGGAGCTTCTGAAAAAGAACATTCGTCCGCGGGATATCATGACAGCAGAGGCTTTTCAAAACGCTTTGACGATGGATATGGCATTGGGATGCTCTACTAACAGCATGCTCCATCTTCCCGCGATCGCGCATGAAGCGGGAATTGAGCTAAATGTTGACATGGCGAACGCCATCAGCGAAAAAACGCCGAATCTTTGTCACCTTGCACCCGCTGGACGGCATTATGTGGAAGATTTAAATGAAGCGGGTGGTATCCCAGCTGTTATGAAAGAAATTGACAAGCTAGGGCTCTTAAACACCGACTTAATTACCTGTACAGGCAAAACGATTGCCGAAAACATTGCGGACGC
>CAUABB010000080.1 GCA_958427155.1 uncultured Oscillospiraceae bacterium
TATCCGCTGGAATTTGCGGCCAAAGTAGACAAAAACTGGTCTTTTGTCCCACCGCCCACGATATAAAGAGAAGGATATTTCTTTCCCGTACAATACTCAATATCTTTTATTGCCATCCGATATCGCAGAGCAAGGCTTTCATAAATGCAACGCATTATTTCTCCTGCGCTTTGAGGAATTGATTGACCGGTTTTTCTACAAAATTCCCGGACAGCAGAAGGAATGTCTCCTGCCTGATCAAAGACGGGATCATCCGGATTGATGAAGCAGCAGAAAGGAGGAGCGTTCCGGGCCAGACGTTCCAAATCAGCAAGAATAATTTATTCCTTCTCGTATCCACTGACGCCGGCTTTCCTGTATCAACCAGAGCCCATTTATATTTTTTAAAAAGGATATTTTATTGTCAAACCCAACTTCATTGGAAAGTCCCAGTTGCCTCGCTGCTGAAGTAGTAATTGGAGATTCCAACTCAGTGCCCAACAATGACCAGGTACCGCTACTGAGAAAAAGAAAATCTTGATCCTGTGACGGAACCGCTGCCATCGCAGACTGCGTGTCATGAGAACAAACAGCATAAACTTTGCAGGGTGCTACTCCAAGTTCTTGACAAAGAGATTCTGATAATGTGCCTAGAGGTTGTCCGGAAGGTAGTAATGGAGGAAAAAGAGACCTGTTAATTCCAATCGCTTGGATAATTTCATCCGACCATTCTTTATCATCAGGATTTATGAGCTGAGTTGTAGAGGCCGCCGAAAGTTCAGCACGGATATTTCCGGAAAGAAAATATCCAAAAAGGTCCGGGATCATTAAGAGTTTATCGGCCCGCTGCAATATATCCGGTCGGTTTTCCTTAAGAGAAAGAAGCTGATACAGCGTATTGTGTTCGAGTGGCTGAATTCCAGTTATCTCGTAAAGCCTTTTAGAAGGCATTTTTACGGAAAAATGTGGAATCATTCCGCGTGTTCGCGTATCTCGATAATGCACAGGATTCTCTAGTAAATGTCCGTCTTTGTCCAGTAGAGCGAAATCCACTCCCCATGTATCGACCGCGATACTATCCAACGCACCATATTTTTTAGAAAGAATAATACTTTGTTTGATCTCGTGAAAAAGCCGAAGGATATCCCAATAAAAGGTTCCTTGAATCATAACCGGGTCATTAGAAAAGCGGTGAATTTCGTGAAATACTATATCCCTTCCATCATACTGCCCTAAAATTGCCCGGCCACTTGAAGCGCCAAAATCAATCGCAAGGACGTTTTTATTCATCTTTATCCCGCCTATCGAATGTTTTTATAAAGAGGCCCATAAGCGGCACAAGCCCGGTAATCCTGCCCTTCTTTGTCCATTCCAAATGCGTTCCAAGAAGCGGGGCGAAAGATTTTTTCTTCAGGTACATTATGCATGGCGACTGGGATCCGGAGCATGGAGCAAAGTGTAATAACATCGGCTCCAATGTGTCCATAGCTGATAGCGCCGTGATTGGCACCCCAGTTATTCATCACGTCATAAGCGGATTTAAAAGGTCCTTTCCCATTGACAATAGGAGTAAACCAAGTACAGGGCCATGTATAATCAGTTCTCTTCCAAAGGATGTCATTTACTTCTTCAGGAAGGTGGACAGTATAACCTTCCGCAATTTGAATAACAGGGCCAAGTCCTTTTACAAGGTTCAGCCGAATCATAGTGCAGGGAATTTCCGCTTCAGTTACAAAACGAGAAGAGAAGCCGCCGCCTCGGAAATATCCTGTATCTGCTGGGTTCCATGTTGTAGCGCTCATGATCGCATCCATATCATTTTCCGTAACATGATACCATTCTTTAATACAGGGATTTCCATTTTCGTCAAGCGCCTTGCAGTTTGCGTCAATACAGGCGGCTCCTGAATTAATCAAGTGGATAAATCCGCCGGCCTTTTGGGCTTTCCCTTCGATATTATAACCGGTTGCCTTTTTAACCGCGTCAGCGCTCCAGTAAGTGCGTACATCTGCGAAAATCTGAGGACGGTTGGTGAGAAGTTTCATGAACAGCATTCCAAGAGAATTTAAAACGTCATTTTCTGTGGCCAGTATGTACGGTTCCCTTGCTCCTGTCCAATCAAATGAACTGTTAAGCATCGCTTCAGCAAAATCACAGTTCGGATAAAAATCGGTCCACTGGCGCTGTCCCTGAAATCCAGCAGCAATGGCATTATGGCCAAGCTTCTCTTCCTCACAGCCAGCGGGGAGGTTTTGGTTACCATTCATCAAATCCTTGATGATACACATCATTTTGATGACAAACTCAAAATCCTGTTCTTTTTCTTCTTTGGTTTTCTGAGCCTTTTCAGGGTTTTTATCAAAACCAATTACACATTTTTGTTTAGCCCATTTTAAAGCTTTCTGAAACTCTGCTTCGTCATAGATTCCTTCGCTCATCCGGCGGATAATTTCCACTTCATCTACTGATTCGACTCTCATTCCAAGGTATTCTTCAATAAATTCCGGACTGATAATAGAACCGCCAATTCCCATACAAATCGAACCAATTTGCAGATAAGATTTTCCCCTCATAGTCGCCGCAGCAATAGCTGCTCGTCCAAAGCGGAGAAGTTTTTCTTTAACATCTTCCGGTATTTCAGTACTGTCTGCATCCTGTACGTCATGACCATATATTCCAAAAGCGGGAAGTCCTTTCTGTGCGTGAGTTGCCAGAACAGAAGCGAGATAAACGGCACCTGGACGTTCTGTTCCGTTAAATCCCCAAACGCCTTTTATAGTCATCGGATCCATATCCATCGTTTCAGCGCCGTAGCACCAGCAAGGTGTAACAGTCAACGTGATATCAACCCCTGCACGTTTGAATTTTTCAGCGCAGGCAGCAGCTTCAGCTACTCGTCCGATGGTTGTATCGGCAATTACGACTTCAACCGGCTCTCCGTTAGAATACTTCAGATTTTTGCGGAAGAGTTCTGCCGCACTCTGTGCCATTTTCATAGTTTGTTCTTCCAAAGAACCACGGACATCCAGAATTCCTTTTCTGCCGTCAATGGTCGGGCGAATTCCAATTACCGGGTAACTGCCAATATAGCGTTTCTCTGCCATAGCCAATACACCTCCAAGAATTTAACACTTTGTCTTGTGATGGCCTTATTATATCTCTTTACAGGTTTGTTTTCTTGTGCTATCATCAGAAATAATAGTAAAATATTCACTTTTATGAGGTGGAATCTTTGCGTTATATTGAACTGAGGGAAAACAGAGAGCACGGTACCTCTGACTTCCCATATGCTTATTATCTCGTGTCAGAAGAACATCCCCGTTATAATATGATTTACCATTGGCACGCTGAATCTGAACTTCTCTTAATAAGGAGTGGAACGCTTTTTCTTTCAGTTGACGGAAAAAATTTTTTACTTTCCGCTGGTGATTGTATTTTTTTAGCTGGGGGGCAACTTCACGGTGGAGTGCCAGAAAACTGCACATATGAATGTCTTGTTTTTAATGCGGACTCTCTGTTGCACGGAGTAGAGGCCTGTGTACGGGATTTTGGAATGATCGCAGAGATTTACCATCCCTCTGGTCTTATTTTTACCTCATCCAGTCCTATTGCTGGTATCGCTGAAAAAATATTCACTTTTATGAAAGAAAAGCCACGGGGATATCATTTTTTTGTACGTGGGGAACTTTTAAATCTCTTAGGAGAAATTTTTGGGCTGATCTCTGAAGAAAATATAGAAAGCTTCACTCCAACTTATTTAAAAAAGTTACGCAGGCTCAAACATGTAATTCGTTATATTTCAGAGCATTACCGTGATCCAATTACTCTGGATGAACTGGCTAGGCAGTGTGGAATGAACAGTAACTATTTTTGTAGGGCTTTTAAAGGCTTTACGGGTATGACACCAGTAGAATATCTAAATTTTTATCGGGTAGAATCAGCTTGTGAACGAATTTTAAGGTCTGAAGAAAGCCTGACAGAGATCGCTTTTCAATCCGGTTTTAATGATTTTAGCTATTTCATTAAGGTGTTTAAAAAATATAAAGGGATCACCCCTTCACAATATTCAAAAAATATTGACAATTCAATAATAAACATTGACAAACAGTCCCCAGGCTAATCAGAGGGCTGTTTGTCAATAAAAGCGAAGGATTCTAAACAGAAAGAATATGAAGAAACCGTATTTGCCGAATGTTATAGGTAGATAAAGGACGATAATCGGAATCAAAAGAGTGACAGGCAATCTGAATATTATCAAGATCCGGATCCTTTCCGCAGGATACAACAATTCCAGAATGATGGAAACGTGATCCGGCTGTTACCAGCTGAACGATATCTCCTGGCTGAATCCCTTTCATTTCAACTTTTTGAGCAGATGGGCCTATTTGATGTCCGGAAGTTGTAAACCGGTAAAGCTCTTCCACGCCACTCCAGGCTGGAGAGCGGTTATTTAAAGAATGGTAATACCAGCCGGTAATAGGGGTGTAATTCATTCTTCCACCACCCGCTAAAAGGCATTGAGACATAAAATTTGTACAATCCCCGCCCATTTCCTCAAAATCCGGAAAAGCGGGGTTCCGTTTAAAAGCCCACTGGTGGGCATAATCAATTGCTTTTTTTCGGTCGTAAATCATAGGGACACCACCTTTGTTCATCATACGCGACTTGAAGAGAAAATGTGTATTTTATAGCAAAAAAGCAATGCTTTTTTTGTGGAATTTTTATACGGTTTGTTTCAAAATAAAAAATCGGTGCGAAAGAAAAACTTTCACACCGGTTTTTATATAAATTTAACGAATAACCGTAAAGCCAAGAGTTTCAATCACATCACAAATTGAAAGATAGTCTAAGTCTCCCCCGGTGATTGCCGCATACTTACGAGTGGAATTCACTGTTACGCACTCAATCCCGCTTAACTTCATAATTGCATCTGAAATTTTTTGCCCGCTTTCCGGCTCTATTTTTCCCTGAAAAGGAATTGTCAGAGTCATTGGTCTTCTCCTCCTTTACAAAATAGTATAAGAAGGAAAAAGCGGGTTATACGCGATAAGAAAAATCACGTATTTTTTCCAACTGGTCTGAGGCATCTTTTATTCCAAGTTTATAAAGCTTTAAAAGTTTTTCCGGATTTTTCTCAAAACGCCCAATTGAAACCGGAACCGACTGCGCAAGTACAACAGCCCGTCCTTCCTTTTCCAGTTTATCTACCAGTTTAAGAGACTGATTATATATTTCATGCCGTCGGTCAAGCGCCTCAATCATCTTGGGATATTTTCTGAATTTTCGACGGTAAACAGAGCGGAATCCCTCTGGCTGCTTACAATAGCCACGCGGCCTTGTTAAAACAATAACGAGCTTGTCGCAACCATCTTCCAGGGCTTTTTTAACTGGAATTGGATCAGACGTACCTCCGTCCAAATATTGTTTTCCATCTATTTCGACCATAGGAGAAAAAATTGGAATTGCGCTGGAAGCTGCTACAACTTCATTGACTTCTTTAGAGCTTGGATTTTTAAAATAATATGGTTTTCCTGTTAAAACATCAGTTACACCAACAATGAAATCAGTCTGGTTATCCGCATACGTCTGATAATCAAAAGGGAGAAGGTGATCTGGAATGTCATGAAAGATAAATTTCATTCCAAACAGAGATCTGGTTTGAAGATAGTTTCTAAAACTGATATATCGTTTATCTTGCGAATACTCTGAATTGATCAGAAAGCTTCTGCCGCGCTGTCTGGACAAAAAGGAAGTTGCATGGCAGGCTCCAGCTGAAACGCCAATGATATAATCAAAATCAAGGTTGTGATCTTGAAAACAATCAAGCACACCAGTAGTGTAGACGCCACGCATTCCACCACCTTCTAACACCAGCCCGATTTTCATAAAAAAACGCCTCCGTGTAATATTCTGTTACTATTTTAACATTTCTTTTTTAAAGGAACAAGTTTTATTTGTTTTAAAACTATTTGTCCTGTATAATAAAATTCAGATCTAAATGAAACGGGTGATTTTCATTTACGGTAGGTTTGTAAAAATAATTTCGGTTATTTTGGTTGCGGTCTGTATGGCGGTTATTTTTTGGTTTTCCGCTCAACCGGCAGCAGAGTCTTCCCAAATAAGCGGAGGATTAACTGACGAAGTTATTGCTGCTTTTCTTCCCGGATATAAGACATGGCCTTCCAATATTCAGCAGGGCGTATTCCATATGGTGGAGATAGTTGTGCGTAAATCGGCTCATTTTGGCATTTATCTGATTCTTGGGATGCTTTGTATGTTTTCTGTCAGCCGTTTTGCGAAGCATCGGTGGATACAACTGGTGGTTGCCTTTGGATACAGTATTTGTTATGCTATCAGCGATGAGATACATCAGCTTTTTGTTCCAGGGCGGAGCTGTGAATTTCGTGACATATGTATAGACACACTGGGAGCAGCTACAGGAATTCTATTATTGTGGTTGGCTTTAGCCCTTATAAGAAAGTTTTATAATCGCCACACCCAAAAAGATATGTGATATTATTGTATTATAGCATTTAAAAGAGTAAAATACAGTGTTTCACTGTATTCAAAAATAGCCCACAGGCCATTAAGCCTGTGGGCTTGTCTTCATTTCAAAATCACATCGTAATTTCGTGCCCAGTCTGGAATTGGAAAACCAGTCGTTGGTCCCAGTGGACGATTACGAGGTCAATCCGACTGTGCCGTCAGG
>CAUABB010000081.1 GCA_958427155.1 uncultured Oscillospiraceae bacterium
ATTTACAAAATATAACCTTGATTTTGCGGATGATGTTCTTCATCTTTATAAAGAAGGATTTGACCAGCTTTCGGTAGAGCCGGTTGTTTCTGATCCGGAAAAGGATTATGCAATTACTGAGAAGGATTTTCCGAGGATTTTTGAAGAGTATGAAAAGCTCGCGAAAGAACTGATTCGCCTGAAAAAAGAGGGAAAAGTCATCAACTTTTTTCACTTTATGCTCGATTTAGATCAGGGACCGTGTGCAATTAAACGGCTGCGTGGTTGTGGCTGCGGAAATGAGTATGTGGCGGTCACGCCAGACGGAGATATTTATCCATGCCATCAGTTTGTCGGAATGAAAGAATGGAAGATGGGAAATCTTCATGATGGGACTTTTGATTTTAAAATGAAGGACTATTTTTCTCAGACAACAGTTTATAATAAAAGTGACTGTAAGGACTGCTGGGCAAAATTTTACTGTAGCGGTGGCTGTAATGCCAATAACTTGCAGTATGAAGGGGATGTTCTCAAGTCGCACAAACTTTCCTGCGAACTTGAGAAAAAACGGTTGGAATGTGCAATTATGATTAAGGCGGCTCTTGCTGACTGACGAGAGCAATAAGATAAAATTAAATCGGAGTTAGATTGGGGCGGTAAGAATGAAAAAAGTATCCTTTATTGGAGCAGGTAATATGGCTACGGCGATTATCAAAGGGATGATGCAGAGTGAGAGAGCCGCTTCCTATCAGGTTAGCGCTTATGATGTTTTGCCTGAAAAAGCTGAAAGCCTGAGAAGTTTAGGTGTGATATCAGTAAGAACGGTTTCTGATGCGGTCTCTGATGCGAATCTTCTTTTTCTTTCAGTGAAACCACAGAATTTTGAAGAGGTATTAACTGAGGTGAAACCTGCTTTTTCAGAGAAAACCGTCGTTGTATCAATTGCGGCAGGAATAACGGCTTCTTATATTAAAAAGTTTCTTGGCGAAGCCTGTAAAGTGGTCCTGGTTATGCCTAATACACCGCTCCTTTTAGGAACGGGAGCTTCTGCCCTCGCGCGGATTGCGCCGACTAGTAGCGAGGAATTTGAAAGCGTCTGCGATATTTTTGCCGCTAGTGGAGAAATTGCTGTTATTCCGGAAGATCAAATGAAAGAGATTATCGCAATTAATGGCAGTAGTCCGGCATTTATTTATCTGTTTACTAAAGGATTTATGGAGTATGCAAAGACAGTTGGAATTGATCAGGAAGCCGCATTAAAGCTTTTTTGTCAGACGTTAAAGGGTTCTGCGGAAATGATGCTCCACTCCGGCAACGGTATTGATGAGTTGATTCAAATGGTGAGTTCTAAAGGCGGGACGACAATTGCTGGTTTGGAACGCTTTGAGGCGCATCATTTGCTTGATGCAGTTCAGGATGCTTGTGAGCATTGTACCAAACGCGCTTATGAGCTTTCTAAAAGTTGAGACATAGTTAAGCCCCCAAGTTGCATATACTGTATTGTTCGGTGTATGAGATAAGGGGGTGTTTTTATGGCCCGGACAAGCGGTACATTGCCGTCTGGCGGAATGGCAGCGATCCGTCGGGTATTTCGCAGAAATAAAATTATGTCAGTTTTGTTAGTATCGTTCCTGGTAGCGATGCTTTATGGGTCGGTTTTGATTTCTCAAGCGGATGAATCATTAAAAAACAAGCTTGTATTCCTTACACAAGAATACCTTTCTATAAGAGGGGAACAGTCAGTACTGTCTACTTTTCTGACAAGTATTTCAACCTTATCAATTTATCTCGTTTCGGGTTTTTTACTTGGCTTTTTTGCTTTTGGGCAACCCTGTTGTATTTTTATTATCCTGTTTCGTGGCTTTGGACTCGGCCTTTCAATGGGACAGATTTATTTGGATTATCAGGCACAGGGAGTTGTTTATTGTTTAGTTTTGATTGTTCCAGCTGCGGTGTTATTTACTTTGATTTTGACTGCTGCATTAAAAGATTCTATCCAGCTGTCTAACTTGTTTTTGGCAGTCCTGTTTCCAAGATTCGGAAATTTGGCAGCTCAGGAGTCTTTATTAAAAGTGTATACAATTAGGTATCTGGTATATTTCCTGTTGACCTTTTTGATTGCTGCTTTGGAATCTGGAATGAATTTCCTCTTTTCCGGAATTATTCCGCTCTAAGTCCTTACAGATTTGGCCAGATGTGTACATTCTATAAATAAAACAGGTGTTTTATTGACAAAAGCTTTTGATTTTTGCATAATAAAACTGTTAAGTAACTTTTTGAGAGGATGTTTAAGTTGGCATTTGGTCTCTTTAGTTCCAGTGATAACGTCGGGCCGGGAGTTGATAAAGAGCGGCCTGAAAAAAAACGTTTTTTTCTGTTTTTTGAGCTTTACTTTCGAAAATTTGGAAAAATGATGTATACCAGCCTGTTATATTGTCTATTTTTATTGCCGTCAGCGGCGTTGACAGTGTTGGGGTTTCTTTTTTTCAGGGCTCCATTCAATTTAATCGGTTTGGTGCTCGGTTTAGCGCTAATTGGTCCGCCTACTTGCGGATTTACTTATCTTCTCCGTCAGATGTCATTGGAACGGCCGATTTTTATTTGGCATGATTTCTGGAATACGCTTAAAAAAAATGCTAAGCAGTCGCTATGCTTTTCCTGCTTAGATGCGGTGGTCGTTTTTTTAGTAGTTGTCAGTCTTCAGTTCTCATTATCCCAGTTCAATGTTGGGGTCATGCAGTATATCTTGGTAATCTGCTATTGTGCACTGGCTTTAGTTTTTCTGATGATGCATTATTACATTTATTTGATGATGATTACACTCGATCTCAAAATTTCTCAACTTATTAAAAATTCCTTAATTTTAACGGTGGCCGGGCTTAGGACAAATTTAATTACCACGTTTTTTATGTTGGTCATGGCGATTATCCCCGCGTTGATCATTCAACTCGATTTTTTAATCCTTATTCTTGTTATTTTAGTACCGCTATTCTATGCTTCTTTACTGGGCTTTATTATAGTCTTTAATTCATTTCCACATATTAAAAGGCTTTTGATCGACCCGTATTATGCCGCGCATCCGGAAGCGCGAAAAAATAATCCGTTTGGCTTTGAAACAGGTGATGAAGAAGACGAACCTGTGTTTACTGATCTTGGTACTTTGGAACCGAAAGCGAAATCTGCTTCGGCTTCTAAAACGCAAAGTAGTAATAAAAAAACGATTTCCTAACAGGAAATTTTATGTTTTCCAATCTGAGAGGAGTGAATAAAATTGAAAGGCGACTTGCACTGTCACACAAAGTTGTCTGACAGCTCAGAGGGGATTGAGGATGTGATTGCTCTGGCTAAAAGGATAGGGCTAGACTTTATATCACTGACTGATCATGACACAATGGCTTCATTTTCAAGATCTAAAATATTGGCAGAACGTTATGGAATTCATGTTATTCCGGGAGTGGAATTTTCGGCTTATGACGAACTTCGCAACCGAAAAGTACATATTCTCTGTTATCTGCCACTTAAGCCAGATCGTTTGGAAGGACTTTGCATCCGTGCGAACGAATCCCGCAAAAAAGCCGGTAATGAGATGGCGAAACTTGTTATGAAAAAGTATCCTATTACGGCGGAGTCAATTACCAAATATTCTTCTGGTTCTAATTGTATTTATAAGCAGCATATTATGCGGGCTTTATTTGATGCGGGTTATACAACTTCGATTTATGGTGGGCTTTTTCAAGAATTGTTTAACAAAGAGACAGGAAGTTGCCTTGTCTCCTATCGTTACCCAAATGTTTATGAGGTGTTAGATGCCATTCATCAGGCGGGCGGTATTGCGGTCATGGCTCATCCAAGCGTTTACCGTTCTATGGACTTACTGTGTGAGCTGACAGAGAAAGGGCTATTGGACGGAGTGGAAGTTTATCATCCTCGTAACACACAAGAGGATCGAAACAGCTGTTTGTCTCTGGCGCAGAAGAAGGGGCTTCTGGTAACTGGTGGATCCGATTTTCACGGCATGTATTCTTCAACCGATCGGAGCTTTATCGGTAGTGAGGTCGTTCATCGTGATGCGTTGGATCAGTTGTTCCAGATTTCTAACAAATATAAGGAGAGTACAAGGTAAATGGACATAAAAGAAAAAGCTGTTTTAGCTCATGAGAAATGGAAAGGAAAAATTGAAATTGTTTCCCGTGCGCCGATTACAAATCGTGAGGAGCTTTCGGTTGCTTATACGCCTGGAGTTGCACAACCATGTCTGGAAATTCAAAAAGATCCGGAAAAGGCTTATGAATTAACCAGAAAAGGGAATTTGGTCGCGGTGATTACTGATGGTACTGCTGTGCTCGGCCTTGGCGATATTGGCCCGGAGGCGGCGATGCCTGTCATGGAGGGAAAGTGTGCTCTTTTTAAGGAGTTTGCTGATGTAGATGCCTTTCCGCTCTGTGTGGCTTCTAAAGATGTAGACGAAATTGTTCGTACAATCAGTTTAATTGCCCCTTCTTTCGGTGGCATTAATTTAGAGGACATTGCTGCGCCCCGCTGTTTTGAAATTGAGTCTCGCTTAAAAGAAATTCTGGATATTCCTGTTTTTCATGATGATCAGCATGGCACTGCAATCGTTGCTCTTGCGGCGTTGCTTAATTCTTCCAAGCTCGCCGGGAAAAAGCTTGATGAAATGACGATGGTGATTAACGGTGCCGGTGCGGCTGGAATTGCGATTGCCAAGCTAATGTTGATGGCTGGGTTGAAGGATTTGATTCTCTGCGATATTAACGGAATCATTTATGAGGGAGCTTCAGGCCTTAATGAGGCTCAAAGTCGTCTGGCAAGAGTGACAAACCGTTCAGGAAAACGTGGAACCTTGGCAGATGCCCTAATAGGCGCAGATGTCTTTCTTGGTGTGTCTCGCCCAAATCTTGTCACGCCGCAGATGATTAGTACAATGGCTGAGAAACCCATTGTTTTCGCAATGGCAAATCCTGCTCCTGAAATTCTTCCGGAGGATGCAATAAAAGGCGGAGCCTTTATTGTTGGAACGGGCCGTAGTGATTATCCAAACCAGATTAACAATGTTCTTGCGTTTCCTGGTATTTTTAAAGGCGCTCTTCAAGCCCGTGTTAGTGATATTACCGATGAAATGAAGCTGGCAGCGGCTTACGGAATCGCTTCTATTATTCCTGAGGATGAGTTGAGAACGGATAATATCCTGCCTGATGCTTTTAATAAAGAGGTTGCCATTAATGTGGCAAAAGCGGTTTATGATATTGGAATGCGTGAAAAACAGGAGGAAGGATTAAAATGACCATTGAATATAAACCTCATGGAGTATGTTCGCAGAAAATCATTGTTGAGGTGGACGACGACAAGATTGTGAAATCTGTTCAGTTTGTAGGAGGCTGTAGTGGAAATACACAAGGTGTGGCAGCGCTTGCAGTTGGGAAACCGGTTGATGAACTGATTGAAAAGTTATCGGGGATTAAATGTGGCTTTAAAAATACTTCATGTCCGGCGCAGTTTGCTGAGGCTTTAAAACAGATTCATTGAATTATTTGGCGGATATTAAAGAAAAAGAGTAGGCGAAATTGTTTTGCCTACTCTTTTTATACTGTCATTGTCTCTCTGTATAAACGGTGATATAATAAAACTAAAAAGAGGAGGGGAATGGTATATGTTTAAAAGGGTTTTGGCTTATTTTGTAGCTTTAATTGTTATCGCAGGTTTACTGGCGGGTTGTGAAAACGGACCGACAGAGCTTGAATGTCCGCAGGAAGTAAATGTGGAAGTTAACGGCATCCATTCTCTTCGGGTAACATGGGATGAGGTGGAAAACGCTACCGGATATCTTGTGGCGATTTTTAAGCCAGAAACACCAGAAAATGAAACAGTTATTCAGGTAAAGAAAGAGAGAGAAGCAGTTTTTTCCGGGTTAGAAGCCGATACAGAATTTGATGTAAATGTTACTTCACTTTATGAGAACGGAAATTATAAAATAAAGTCTAATCCCTCAGAGGCGGTGCGGATTAAGACGGCTGGGCCGGAAGTGGGCGAAGCAGAGGGCCTTTCGGTTGAAGCTGTCAGCGAACAGGAGCTTTTGGTTTCTTGGGATCCTTATCAGACAGATCAGACAAGTGCCGATGGTTCTCAAGCAAAAGTACTTTATACTCTGTATGCCTCTGAATCCAGTGAAGGACCGTATACAGTGCTTGCTGAACGAATCGGAGAAACATCATACCGCCATACAGGGCTTGATGAACAAACAACCCGGTACTATAAAATTTCGGTAATGATAACGATTGATGAAAAGAGCTTTTCGGGAGTTCAAAGTACACAGGCGGTAAGCGGCATTACGAACGCGGCCCCTCAGCAGCCGCAGACACCTGCGGTGCAGCAGACTGCCGGCACGACAGGTCAGTCCAGTACGACCGGTTCCGGTACGGTTTCCAATACCAAGAAAGAACAGGCAATGGCAGTTGCCAGACAAATTGCGGATAGCATTGGACCTGGAACAGACCTGGAACGTGTCTCGCAGGCGGCGGCTGTTGTGAGAGGGTATTGTGATAAAGCAGTTTATACTACTTCTGGTTCTGATTATTGCGAAGCCTATGGCGTATTTATCGCGGGGGAGTATT